>SAAR01000228.1 GCA_009916335.1 Erysipelotrichia bacterium
TGTATTCTAATTCCTGTAGCTTTCCAGTATCTCCCCATAGTAAAGCACATGGAAATCATTGTTATCGCCGTACATATGGCTTCTTATCTCAGGATCAAGCGCAAACGGCTCCATGGCCTGCTGATACACTACCCTGCACTCATAGTGAAGCTCACAGTCCCCGATAACCGGAGTCGCCAAAGACCTCGCATCCGCCATGCTCAGGCCGCACTCTTCAAACTTGTTTACATCCCTTCCAGACCGGCTTCCGCAGAAGGCAAGCTCCTTTCGAAGGTCCTTTTCAAGAGGCATGCTCACGGTGAATTCTCTCGATTTTTCAATCAGACTGTATGTATGCCTCGAATACCTCACCGCTACCATGAATATCGGTTTGTTCCAGATGTAGCTTATGGCACCCCATCCTATAGTCATCGTGTTTGTCTCATCCCCGCTCTTTACTGTCAGGAATGCTCCCTTTTTTAGCTGCTCAAGTGCCTGCTGCGAATATTGGCTGAAAGTTGCTTTTATTGTGTGATTGCTCATGCTTCCTCCCTAAATCAATATATTCTCTTTTCCGGTATTACGCCTCTTACTCCGCCCCTCGGATTGATGATGTCTCCCAGGTATCTTGTAATTAGAAGTATCCATGATTTTTATTTATCAAATATTATTAAATTTTTAAGGTTTATAGACATTTTTTGAAGTGCGAAGTATGAGTTTATATTATATGTTCATAATTCAATCTCAAGCAATATCAATTTTTTATTACCTTCTCCTTAAGCAACGCTATATGTTAGGGGATTTATACTTGCAAAAAACACTATCATCAATTTTATATTTTTGATTTATTAATTTAAAATAAAATTTCCTCTATTCTATACTTAATTTTATTTATTTCAAAAACATCTCCTATTCTCATTCCAAGCATGTTTTTTATAACGGTTGGTATATTTCCATTAAAATAATCAGCTTTATATACTTTCTTTTCCCCTGTTTGAATTACAACAGCAGTTACTTTACATCCCAATGCTACATAGATTTCATCATCCATATCTTTATTTTCACTATATACTGCATCCTCCTCCTCTTCATCATTTATATAATTATCATCATCTATATTCTCAATATTTGCATTATCACCTTGAATGATTTTTTCAATATTTTCAATCATAATATCTGTAATTTCTTCTGATGATAAACAATCTAGTATAATTCCGCCTCCTACAGCATTGAGAAATTGGAGAGTTGGCCTTATTTGTTCTTTTGAATTAATCTTTACTCCTTCATTATTAAAATAACGGAAACAATTAATAATCCCATCTAAAATTTCGGGATTAGAAGAATATGTATTGCTATAGAAAATATCTGTAATTTTCGTACTTAAATCATTGCTACCTAATATGTATAATTTTTCAAATGGATTTGCATTTGTTTTATCGTATAGCATTCTTCCCACCCACCAACATTTTGCTAATGTATTCCTATAAAATCCGCCTCTTTTACCACCCTCAAAGAAATATCTTGTTTTAATTTCTCCTATCGATTTTTTCGGTGATTTTGGTGGTTTTACATCGTATTCCCATCTTTTTCTCATATATTCATAAAATACACCGTGGGTTAATCCCGCCCATAACCGTTCATCACTTGCCTGTGATTCGCTTATAAACATAAGGTTTTTGTAAATTATCTTACAATTTTCCATATCAATTTCACCTTTAGTTAAGTCTGAGTCAAGCGGAGCTAGTGTAAAATCTGGCACTTCTTTAAATTCCACAAATGGATTTTCCTCACATACATCCCAAAGCCATTTATTATCTTTATCGGTGTAATACCTTGAAAATATTTCCGGAAGATTACTCTTTGTGATTTCTAGTGCATTCTGTTTCATAAAATACAACTTCATCAGTATTATTCCTCCTCTATTTCGTAAATGTTGGAAATTTGTGTTAAAGCATGACTGATTGGGAGATCCATTGCTTCTTGTGCAAGTACAATCGATTTCTTTTCTCCACTTAGAATTTCATTTTCCAGATTAACACCTCTTTTGTCATATGCCCTTTCCAATGCTTCATACCATTTTCTATTTCTAAACTGCTCTATCCCATTGTCTTGTTTTAATTCTTCAAAAACAAAAACAAGAGCAGGCAAAATAATCATTGAATTCAATATGGCCTGCATTTCTGGTTTTTTGAAAAATCTAGTATATATACTATACTCATCTGTTCCCAAACCTATTTTTATCTTATTACTTTCTAATTCTACTTCAATAGGTTTTTCTTCACTAGTTATCCTTTTATATATCATAAAAATAGATGAAGCATTAGAAAATTCTTCATAATCTTTTGTAATATCAAGTTCGTACAAATTCTGATACGCAAGAACAGAGCCTTTTTCAATGCTAAATTCCATATTCTCAAAATCATCATTCCAATCATCACTTTTGAAAGCTTTAATATCTTTTATTGCAATAACAAAAGCTACCATTTCAATAGTCCCAGTTACTCTACTAATTGGAATTTTTTTCTGAATATTTCTCATTTGAGATTTTACAGTGGTCCTAAATGCCGTTGTTGAACATTCAATATGAATTAAGAAGACAGCATCCCCATCATCAATTTTTTTTTGTAATATATCACAATTCATCAAAATATCAAATTCAAGTTGCAAAGCGTTAACGCCAGCCATAGAATGATTCGTTATAACTTCAAAGAATGATGATAAGTAATCATCCTTTTCTTCGTTAAGTACAGGATATGTATATAGTCTTTTAGTTATGTTCATATACATTTACCTCCATTGCATACTCTCTTGAATCATAAATTGAATAGTCAATCTTCACTTTGGTATTGCCTTCCATTCTCTTGAATTCAATTGATCCAGATTTAACAGTCACTTCTGAACAAGCTGTTTTAACATGAGCAGCTATAATTATCAACTTGCTTGATCTTCCGTTTTCTCCTACAGTGACTACATCTATATGTCCTTCTTCAATGTCATATGGTATTTCAAAAATTATTCTAAAATTGGAATTTCCTAATTTCATCATACGCACATTTTTCAAATCGCACGGCGTACTAATTCCACTTTTCTTATGAATTATATCAGTTCCCCCAGGTTCCGGTTTCCCAATATGCTTGTCCTTAGTTTTTCTAGTTCTTTGTCCTTTTAAAGTTCGTGTTGCTGGCATGCTTCCACCTGGTACGATAATGCCCATTTCATCATGTTTTTTTCCTGATTTCGATTCATCGTTTCCAAAAGGAAAAAAATTTCCTTTTGAAGAAGATTTTGGCCTTTCATTAATTTCAATGCTACCAAGATGGTTATTTAAGTTTTCCTTCTTATCCTCAGATTCTTGACTCTCTCTTACAGCTTCATTATCTTGCAAAACACCTCCTAATCCCTCAACCTCAACTTCTTCTTCACTAGAACTTTCTCCTAGGTCCATAACTGTTTTTCTAACCCAATCTTTCAACTCCTCGTAATATTCCTTAGCTTCTTTTGGATTAGAGTGCCTTTTTGGTTCCCATTTATCATGAGCCATAGTTTCCATTTCTCTGAAGTATTCATTTAATTTTATCCCTTCGAGTTCTAATATTCCAGAAAATGATATAGCTCTTGATATTCCTGCCATTTGAAATAATCTCATCCCAGAATTTCGAACCACCAAAACCTTCTTATTCAGCTTGTCCACAGGATCTATTAGCACTCTTAATTTAAGGCTACCTAGTCCATGAAAATCTCTGCAAAATTCTTCTACTTTTTCGGGCTCGTTTAAAATACGATAGTTACAATATGCATTTTTTGCTTTTTTTTCATATCTTCCAACTAAGCCCCCTATTGTTTTTAAGTTAATAGTTGTATTTTGTACTTTAATTTCAAGTTTTTTACGATAAATTGACATCAAAAAGCTTTCCAAAATTTCCGATATCATTTCGTCTTCCCAATCAATGCCTTTAAATCCATATATAAAAACATCCGTTCCTACCTCGGTTCTCACATTTATTGCATTAAGTTCAGAAATATCCTCAATTGGCATATTTCTTTCTGGATTTCCATAATAACCAATTCCAACTGTCATTGTATCCATTGGATTCATAGGGCAATTGGGAAATGACAGTAAACGAGACATTCCTTGAGCTGCTTTCTGTTGACACTCATTTAATGTTCGATAAAATACGAGACGATAGTATGAATTGCTGAATGGAGCATTTTTCCCCACACCAAAACTACCTGCGGAATCACCTTCCTTGTTTGAGCCGCCATCAACCTTGGTTAATGAGTTCCACCCCTCAAAACTATTACCGTAAGGGTCTGCTAATCCCTTGGTATTATAGTCACTTATTCGAAGCACAAATATCTTTTCTTCTGAAATTTTTTTCTTCGCTGTATTTAAAAACTTATGTGCCTTTTCTGTTTTTTGTGTATCCCAGTATTTTTTGCAATTTTCTATAACCATTTTATACTCTTCATATCCCGGTATGTTTTGAGATGATACTAGTTTCTGTTCAAATTCCACTATCACTTTTTCTTTATCATCTGCAAATGCATCTAAAGAATTCTGACACGTTTCACGCGCGAGTGATTGCAGTTCATTTCCGTTAAATGTTTCAATTCCTGCATCCGAGTAACCTCTTATTTGTCCATTACCGTTTCCTGGGAAATTCCAACCCACCATCTATTTGCCCCCCTAATACCTAATTACATTATTATAATTGCACAATTCCAGACTTCTTATCGTTTTTTTATTCTATTTATCTATCTCTTTACACAATTATTTTAAAGGTTCATAAAATAATATTCATGTGCGAAGTATGAGTTATAAAACTTATTTACATGATATAAATTAAAAATTTAGTTTACAGACGTTTTCTTTAGATACTTCGCTGGAGTTGGCTTTTCAAGCTTCCAGACTATACTCATTGGTTTTGAGCCTTTGTGGCTAATGTATTCTGCTTTTCCTAAGAATGTATAGGGCATTGCTCCAAGCATATCTGTTTTCTGCTCTCTTACAAAAAGTAATATCTGACTATTTCGTGCTTTATGATTTATATATCTTTGACCGGTCGGTGAGCTCGCTGAGGTTGTGCTCTGGCTCTGCCAATGAAAAAGCATGTTGTTTAT
>SAAR01000229.1 GCA_009916335.1 Erysipelotrichia bacterium
TGGTGAAAGTATCGGTGATTTAAAATTCTTTGGACAAGGAGCAGGAAAATTACCAACTGCGAATGCCATTATTCAAGATATTTTAGATATTAAAGCAGATGCCATTGAATATGATGTTCACGTTGAAAAAGACATTCCTTATGCCGATACATTATTTGCAAATCAATATATGATTAGAAGCAATAAACGCATCGAAAGTGATTTCATCAAACGTGTCGAAGAATATCATGGCAATTACTATATGTATACTTTACCAATCACCACTAGAGATATGATGTATTTGACAAGCTGTGTATTAAAACAAGACGAAAAGGCATTTGTGGCAAAAATCGCTGCATTTGAATAGGAGAATTAAAATGGTTAAAGTTGTTAAATTTGGAGGTAGTTCTGTTGCCAATGCACAACAGTTCAAAAAAGTAAAAAATATTGTAGAAAGTGATGATGCAAGACGCTTTGTCGTGGTTAGTGCATCAGGTCGAGAAAATAAAGATGATAATAAAATTACTGATTTATTGTATTTATGTCATGCACATATTAAATATAATATCAGTTGTGATAACATCTTTCATATGATTGAAGAAAAGTTTTTAAGCATTGCAAAACAACTAGGTCTTCGCTACAACATTAAAAAAGAACTAGATTTATTACGTTCACAACTAGATAAAAATATTGATTTAGATTATTTAGTCAGTCGTGGTGAATATTTAACAGGTTTATTAATGGCTGAATATTTAAACTATGAATTTGTCGATGCGAAAGATATCATCTTTTTCCATTATGATGGAACCATTGATTATAAAAAAATTAAAGCAGCCTTTGATGAAATTGTCAAAACACACGATCATTTAGTCATTCCTGGTTTCTATGGTGCATTACCGAATGGCACTCTTAAGATTATGTCGCGAGGTGGTGGAGATGTTACTGGAAGTATTATGGCAAACATCATTAATGCAGATGTCTATGAAAACTGGACTGATGTTTCAGGGATTTTAATGGCTGATCCTCGTATTGTTAAAAAGCCTAAAGAAATTGATGTCATCAATTATAGCGAATTAAGAGAATTATCTTATATGGGGGCAAGTGTCTTACATGAGGAAGCCATTTTTCCAGTTAAAGCAAAAGACATTCCTATTCACATTTTGAATACCAATCATCCTGAAAGTAAAGGAACAATTATTAAAGATAATGTCGATGATGGAGATGACAATGTGATTACAGGGATTGCTGGAAAAAAAGATTTCTCTGTCATTACCGTTAAGAAAAATCATATGTCGAATGAAGTTGGTTTAATTAAAAAAGCACTTGATATTTTTGATCGCTATCGTATCAGCATTGAACATATTCCAAGTGGTATTGATTCTTTCTCTGTGATTGTCGAAAGTGCAGCAATTAAACCTTATTTATATGAATTAGTAAGTGAAATTAAAAAAGAGTGTAAACCAGATGAAGTGAGCGTCATAGATGAAATATCTTTAATCGCTACGGTAAGTAGAAAGATGAAGAATCGCTCTGGTATGTCAGGTAGATTGTTTACTACCTTAGGAAATCATGGAATCAATGTTATCGTTATTTCACAAACAAGTGATGAAATGAATATTATTGTAGGGGTACACAACAAAGATTACGAAAAAACAATTAAAGCCATCTATGAAGAATTTGAAGGAAATATTGAGGGGGAAGAAAATGAAAAAGTATAATATTGCCATTTTAGGAGCAACTGGTGCCGTAGGACAGGAAATGATGAAAGTATTAGCTGAACAAAACTTTCCTGTGAATACGTTAAAATTATTAGCATCTGCTAGAAGTGCTGGTAAAAAAATGACCTATGAAGGAAAGGAAATAACCATTGAAGAAGCGACAAAAGATTCTTTTACAGGAATGGATATTGTATTAGGTGCCGCTGAAAATGATATTGCAAAAGCCCTTTTACCATATGCAATCAAAGCTGGTGCATTAGTGATTGATAACTCTAGTGCTTATCGTTTAGACGATGATGTCCCTTTAGTTATCCCTGAAGTAAATCCACAAGATATTTTCAACAATAAAGGTTTAATTGCGAATCCAAACTGTGCAACAATTATCGCACTTGTGGCGATCAACAAATTACATGAATATGCACATGTTAATTCCATGATTGTATCCACTTATCAAGCTGTTTCAGGAGCAGGTAATCCAGGTATTGCAGAATTGAAAGAACAAGCACAACAAGTGTTAAATAATGAAAGTGTAACACCAAAATGCTTCCCTTATCAAATTGCATTCAACCTAATCCCACAAATTGGTGGCTTTGATGAAAACGGTTATTCTAGTGAAGAAATGAAAATGCAAAATGAAGGAAGAAAAATTCTTCATCATGATGATTTAAAAGTAACTTGTACTTGTATCCGTATTCCTGTGTTCCGTTCTCATTCGGAATCTATTACACTTTCCTTTGATAAGGAAATTGATGTGCAAAAAGCAAAAGAATTATTAATCGATGCACAAGGAGTTAAATTGGTAGACGATCCAAACAATCAAGTATACCCAATGCCTTTAGATACAAGTGATCAAGACTTAGTCTATGTAGGTAGAATTAGAAAAGATTTATCTAAAGATGATAATAAATCATTAACCCTTTGGTGTTGTGGAGATCAAGTTAGAAAAGGAGCTGCCACAAACGCAGTACAAATTGCCATCAAATATATTGAAGGACAAAAATAATCTAAAAAGCAAACAGAATTTTATCGTTACTGTTTGCTTTTTTATATTATTGCTTTACAAATTTGTCTTTACTTGCCTTGCATACTGGACACACATATGTGTCAGGCTCTGCTTCAAAATCAGGTCCATCATATACATAGCCACATACACTACAAATCCATTTTACGTCTTCATTCATGAATACTCCTCCTCATCGTTATTTATATTTAAAGTATACCACGATTAGCAAGAATAAAAAGTTAAATGACTTAATTCTAATTTTATTTTAGAATTGCTTGATATACACGCAATACATTTTTATAAAAAATCTTTTCTATTTCTTCTTCACTAAAATGATGGGCTTTTAATGCCTTTGCTAAATGTTGCATCATTGATGCATTTTTAATTTCTAGTGTGGAAGTAATGCCATCAAAATCACTACCTAAACCAATACAATCAATTCCAGCCAATGATTTAATATAGATAATATGTTTTACCATATCTTCAATCATGGATACCTCATTACCAACATTGCTTTGTTTTAAAAAATCACCACAAAAGTTAATTCCCATGACCCCTTTGCGTTGTGCAAGTGCTAAAATCATATCATCACTCATATTTCTAGCAACATCACAAATCGTTCTAGCATTAGAATGCGATGCGACAAAAGGTCCCTCACTATACTTTAACACATCATAAAATCCTGCATCAGATAAATGCGATACATCAATGATTATTCCTAAACGTTGCATTTCTTTTATATACTCAATGCCAAAAGCAGTTAACCCATCGTTTGTATTAATCTTTTTCAAATCAGAAAATGCCATTGTTTTCTTACTTTCAAAATTTGGATAGCCAATCCCATTTGCATAATTCCACGTTAATGTAATCATTCTAACACCTAAACGATAATAATTTCTCAATAATGATAAATCATTCGCAACAACACCACCTTCTTCAATCGTTAACAAAGAAGATAGTAATCCTCGTTTTTCATTTTCTGCAATATCTCGATAACGAAGAACAGGAGCAATCCTATCCTTATGCAATTCTATTTGTTCATGATAAAGATCAATCAACTGATTCACTCTTACCACAGGATCATCTACCTCTTTAAGACATGTAAAACAAGCGAAATTTTGTAGTAGATAATCTCCTTCTTTCATCTTTTGTAAATCGACTTGTAAATCATTTTCTTTTAATGAGTACTCCTGCTTGTTTAACTTTTTATCTAATAAAACAGCAAGGGTATCACAATGCATATCAACAACTTTCATTTTATCACTTCCTATACTAATATATGTTGCTTTGTATGTACTTAGAAACAACGATTTACTTATTAAAGTTTTTTAATCATCAATAAACAAGGGTTCGATATATCCCATAAAGTAGGAAACACTTCCAATGGTGAAAACTGCATCGCTTGATAAAAAGCTCTTGTTTTAGCGTAAGATTCATCTTCACGATCAGCACTTAATGTTTTTACTTGTAAATACAACATACCTTCATTACGACACCATCTTATACTTTCTTTTAAAAGGGAGCGTCCTATTTTCTGACGATGGTATTGTGGTAATACCCCCATCACATACACTTCACCACTCTCTTTAAAATGCTTTTTAATCGCAATAAATCCCTTTACTCTATCCTCATCATAATAAGCCCAAAATGCTAGATTCGCACAGCCTTCAATATATATTTGTTTTGCTTCATCAAGTGCAAAGTAATCAGGTAAAGCATCTAAAATTTCTTTTGCAATACGTTGTTTACTTTCATTATCAAAAATTGCTCTTACTTTAGCACTAGATACATCATGTTGTACATTTGTATGTTGTTTTGCCTTCCCTTTTTCATGCTTAAACATTGTTAATAAAGAAGTTCTTTTTTTAGGAAAAACATTCACTTCTTTCATAATTCGCTCATATTCTTCATAACTTTGCTTTACTCTTGCTGGTGCATCTTCATGGATTTGATAACTTCCATCATCTAATACATCATAATATTGTTTTTCTTTCTTCCATTCAAACATAAAATTATTTTGACTCATATCATTACTCCTATTTCATAGGCATATCATATCACAAATACGATATACAGAAAACAAAAAAGGGCTTTATTATGCCCCTTCACTTTGATTAATTTCATTCGTAGCTAATTGTATTTCTAAGTCTACATCTCTTTTTTCAAACGCTTCTTTGCCTGCATCACACAAAGGACAAACATAATCTTCAGGTTCTAATGTAAAATCTTCCTCTTCATACACATAACCACAAATACTGCATATATATTTCATTTTATCACCTATCTTTCTTCAAACATTGTTTTTGGCACTGTACAGATTGGACATACATAGGAATCAGGTTCTGCTGCAAAATTTTCGCCATCATATACATAGCCACAAACACTACATACCCATGTA
>SAAR01000230.1 GCA_009916335.1 Erysipelotrichia bacterium
AGGTATTATAATGAAAGCAATACTTATGGCGGCAGGAATGGGAACGAGAATCTCATCAGAAACAAATAAACCAAAAAGTTTACTGCCTTTAAAAAATGAAAGCTTAATCATGCATACAGTGAAGATGTTATTAGCAAATGACATTGATGTACATATTATTTTAGGTTATAAAGGGGAATGTATTAAAGAAGAACTTACTGGTTTACCTGTTACTTATTTTGAAAATCCATTTTATAAAGTTACGAATTCGATTGCTTCTTTATGGTTTGCGAAAGATATTTTATGTGATGAAGATATTATTTTGGGGAATGCCGATGTTTTTTATACACAAGAAATGTTAGATGTTTTAAAAGCAGAAAAAGAAAATGTTGTAATGCTTGCGGATTCTAGTCGTATTCGTGTAGGAGATTATTTCTTTAAGTGTGATGCACAAAATAAGTTAGTAGATTATGGTAAAGAATTAAAAGAAAAAGATCGTAGTTGTGAATATGTAGGAATTGCGAAGATTAAGCAAGAATTTTTACCAGTGTTTAAAAAACAATTAGAAAGATTAGTACATCAAGGGGAGTATAACTTCTGGTGGGAAAATACACTGTATACATTGATTGATACATATGATGTGAATGTAAAGGACATTAATGGCTTGTTTTGGGGTGAAGTGGATACGAAAGAAGATTATCGTAGAATCCTAAAATATGTGGAAGAAAAAGGAATACAATAGAGTTTGATGAATGGGTATCCTTAAGTGATACCTTTTTATGAGAGAAAAACTATTTCCCATTTTTGAAAAATAGCTTTCATTATATAAAAAGTATTTTAACTTTTACTTTAGTAAAATAAAGTTTTAAGTGTACAAAAGAGTGTCAAAAAAATTCATTTGCCAATTGACATGAAGTTTGATTGATTGTATAATGAGTGAGCAAGAAAAGTAAGTAGAAAGCAGAAGACCACTTCTCACCTGCTGTCAATCGACATGAGGTAAACGCTACATCGTATGAGATGATAAAGTGTAATAGTGGGCGTCTGTCGCTCACTTTTTATTTGCTTAGAAACAACAGGAGGTGTCTATTATCAGAAAAGTAGTTCCAAACAATGTTAACGATGATTTAGTTAATGAAAAGATTCGCTTTAGAGAAGTATTGGTTATTGATGCGAATGGCGATCAATTAGGTGTTATGTCGCGTGATGATGCGTTAGAAAAAGCGTATGATCAAGAATTAGATTTACTTTGTGTGGCACCAAAAGCACAGCCACCAGTATGTAAAATTCTAAATTACGGTAAGTATCACTTTGATCAGCAGAAGAAGAAAAAAGAAGATAAACGCAAACAAAATATTGTGGAGTTAAAAAGTCTTCGTCTGCCACCAAACATTGATAAACACGATTTCGATACGAAGATGAAACATGCTAGAAAATGGATTGAAGGCGGTATGAAAGTAAAGGTAGATATGCGTTTTAGAGGACGTTTAATCACTAGAGTAGATGTTGGTAAAGTCGTGATGAACGATTTTGTTGAACAGATTTCAGATATCGCAGCGATTGAAAAGAAACCATCGTTAGAAGGAAATACAATGTCTTGCGTACTAGCACCAAAGAAGAAATAAGTAAATTAGGAGGATAAAATTATGCCAAAGATGAAAACACACAGAGGACTTGCAAAACGTGTTAAGAGAACAGGTTCTGGAAAATTAAAAAGAAGTCATGCATACACTTCTCACCGTTTCCATGGGAAAACTAAAAAACAGAGAAGACATTTAGCAAAATCAACATTAGTAAACAATACAGATTACAAACGTATTAAGCTAATGTTACAGAAATAATAGGAGGGTTTATATATGCCAAGAGTAAAAGGTGGAACAACAACACGTGCTAGAAGAAAGAAAATTATTAAATTAGCTAAAGGATATTTTGGAAGTAAACACACTCTATACCGTACTGCTAATGAACAGGTGATGCATTCTTTAAAGTATGCTTACAGAGATAGAAAACAATTAAAACGTGAAATGCGTAAATTATGGATTGCTCGTATTAATGCAGGAGCAAGAATGAATGGTTTAAGCTATTCAAAATTAACTTGTGGATTAAAATGGGCTAACATTTCTATTAACAGAAAAATGTTAAGTGAAATGGCTATCCATGATGAAAAAGGATTTGCTGCTATTTGTGAAGCTGCCAAAGCTGCTTTAGAAAAAGGACCTGTTGCAAAAGAAGTTACAGAAGTAAAAACAGCTCCTAAAGCAAAAGAAGTAAAAAAAGAAGTAAAAGAAGAAGTAAAAGAAGAAACTACTGATTTATCATCTTTAAAAGTTGCTGAATTACGTGAATTAGCAAAAGCAAAAGGTGTAGAAGGGTATTCTTCAATGAAAAAAGCAGAATTAGTTGCTGCTTTAAGCTAATTCTTCAATAAATGCATCAAAACACCTAGTTCTCGGTGTTTTTTTCTTGACTAATTACGAACTACATTATATTCTTACAAAGTAGGAGGACATACATGAGTAATACAAGACATACCTTAAATGAATTATTGGTTGGACTGTTCAACTATATTTTATATATTGAGGAAAGAAATTTAAAAAAGAGTGGTGTTGAATTGTCTATGAATGATGTTCATATTCTTGAAAACATAGAAAAAGCAAGCGATAATAGTATGTCGCATATTGCAGGTAGATTGATGGTTACCCAAGGGACTTTAACGACAAATGTCGCAAAATTAATTAATAAAGGCTATGTGATTCGTTATAAAGATGAAAATGATAAACGAATTGTTCGTTTGAAGATTACTGAAAAAGCACAAGAGATATTAAAAATTCATGATGATTTTCATGCGAATATGATTGATAAAGCGATTGGTGATTTAGGGCTTGATGAAAATGAAGTTTTAAATGAATCATTAGAAAATATTCTTGCTTATTTTAGAGAAGAGTATGCAGAACAACATAGAATATAGTAGTTTGTTAAATAGAAAAAGGATTGTTTTTATTTTACGATTAATAAAAACAATCTTTTTTATTTTGTCTTTTATCTTAATGAGGAAGAGAGGAAATAAAAGAATACAATATAAATGCAATACAAAATTATGTATAAAAGAGAACGCCATTATGTGATGAAAGCAAAAAGTTTCATAAAATATTCGCAAATATCTTAACAATTCTTAAGGTTAGTATCTCATTTCTTATCAATTCTTAACGTTTTTAGCTTCTTACATATTTTATAGTATGATGTTTTTGCGAGATAACTTGTGTATCTCGAAATGAGAACAGGAGAGAAGATGATGAATAAAAAAATGATTAAAATTGTAATCGGTATTGTATTAGTATCAGTGGTAGTAGTTGCTGGATTTTTTGCAATAAAGGATACCTTTGAAAAGAAAAGTGAACAAATTGAAGCACAGAATGCAAGTGGGATTCAAGCTAGTTATAATGAATATGAAGTGAAAAAGAAAGCCATTGGAAGTGAAGTGCGTGCGAATGGAACGATGGTTCCTTTCGATAGTGAAAAAATTAGCATTCCTGAGGGAGCACTTATTATTAAGAAAAATGTCAATAATGGGGAGCAAGTAAATGTAAAGCAATTATTGATGAGTGTTAAGACAAGTGATGGAGAATATAAAAATATTTATTCGACTCTTCATGGGATTTATTCAGAAATAAATGATGATAATAATCAGACATCTTATTATGTGTATGGAATAGATCGTGTAGGAATGAAATTATCTGTTAATGAAAATAATATTGCGAAAATTGCGTTAAACCAAAAAGCAAATGTTTATATAAGTGCATTAGATAAAACAATAGAAGGAACCATTGCGTCAATTAATCCTATTGGGAATGATGGTAAATTCTTTTTTACAGTCCAAGTACCATATAGTGATGAGTTGAAATTTGGTTACTCAGCAGCTGCACAAATTCAAACAAGGGGAGGGGAAGAAAAACTAGTCGTACCAACAGATACTATTTTCTATGATAATAATGATGCATCGAAACAATTTGTCGTTTTAGCAAAACATAAAAAAGCAGTGGAAAAATTAAGTGATCCTTTCAATATTCCAGAAGAATATCGTACTTATGTAACAACAAATACAAGCGATAATAGCGATATTGAAATCGTGAGTGGTTTGGAAGGAAATGAAACGATCTTACAAGTGGTGTATGGTGGTTAGTATGATTGAAATCAAAGCGTTAAGTAAAAGTTTTTCCTTGGATAAAAATAATGTGGTAAAAGCGATTGATGGGATTAATTTGTCGATTGAGAAAGGGGAAAATGTTGCGATTATCGGTAAATCAGGGAGTGGAAAAAGTACACTTATGAATATGATTACTTGCATTGAAAGTATTGAAGAAGGGGAATACTATTTTAATGGGGAAGATATTCGTAAGAAAAATCGTCGGCAATTAGCAGATTTCCGTAATGCTTATTTTGGTTTTATCTACCAAAGTTTTCATTTGTTAAGTAATTTAAGTGCTTATGAAAATATTGAATTACCTTTAATTTATAAAGGGATTAAAAAGGAAGAACGCAAGAAACGAATTATGGAAATTAGTAAACGTGTACAGATTAGTGATCGTTTAAATCATAAGCCGAATGAAATGTCAGGGGAGAAAAGCAACGTGTAGCGATTGCGAGAGCTTTGGTTGTTAATCCTTTGATTATTGTGGCAGATGAGCCAACAGGGGCATTAGATGAGAATACAGGAAAAGAGATCATGAAACTATTAAAGGAATTGAATGATGAAGGAAAAACACTCATTATTGTTACTCATGATTTAGATATAGCGAATACCTGTGAGCGTCAAGTAACGTTAGCAGATGGAAAAATAGTGAATGATCATGGAGGTAATAATGTATGCAAATCTTTATCGAATTGTTAAAAATGCCTTTTAAGGTATTTAAAACGAATAAGCTTCGTACTTTATTAACGATGTTTGGGGTAATTGTTGGTGTTGCTTCCGTCATTGTGGTAACAAGTATTTCTGATGCCACACAAGCGAATATACAAAAGAAGATGGATAAAAATGTAAAGCCTGTCCACCGGGCTCCGTTTCAAGATTTGGAGAGAAATGTTAGCTATGTAATGAGGGCGAGGAAGCAGACGA
>SAAR01000231.1 GCA_009916335.1 Erysipelotrichia bacterium
GTAGGATGTAGAATCGTTTATGATTGTGTGGGATGTGTATCCAAGGGTCCCATGTGACTCACACATCTCAGTGGAATGGGCAATCACTTTTTACATTTCTATGTCCATATTTTTTTTTTTGGAGGTAATTAAATGAAAGATAATAAAAATATGCCAAGTGCTGATTTTGAATTCTATAGTGGTGATGAGGTTTTATCTTATTCAAGATTTATAAGCTTTTGTCTGGGTGGTAGAGACATGGGTAAGACGCACTACTTTAAGCAATTTTTACTAAATAAATGGAAGAAAGATAAATATGTAACAGCTTATTTTGTTCGTCATAAAAATGAAATCGCAGACATTCATGAAGATATGTTTGAAGACGTATTGGAAAAAGACTCTAGGGTTGAATGGGCGAAAGGTAAAATCAGAAAAAAGAAAAATATATTTTATATTGATGATGAGCCATTCATGAAAATACTTGATCTAAATAGTGCAGCAAAACTAAAGAGGACAACTCACGAAAATGTAAAAAGGATTTGGTTTGATGAATTTTTAATTGAAAAAAATCAAGGAAATTATTTACCAAATGAAGTTGGTAAATTTATATCTTTAACTAGTACGATATTTAGACATAAAGAAAATACTCGAATATTTATGACCGCAAATACAACTGAATTAATAAATCCATATTTCAGCTATTTTGGTATTTTACCTAATCCAGATAAAAAATTTAGTAAGTACGAAGATATAGTTGTTGAAATGGCGGGAAGTGTAATTGACAGAGGATTGACCAAGGAAAAAATGACTCCACTTGAACGTGTAATGGATAATTCAGAATATGGTGCTATGGCTATGAGGGCAGAATTCGATGACAATAATGATTTGTTAATTGAAAAACTTACAAGATATCATGAATGTATGGCTATATTTACATTTGAAAATCGTGACTATGGTGTTTGGTATAATAAAGTTAACATGCATTATACTATTAGTAAAAAAGTAGATGTAACTGCACAATATCATTTCAGTGTTACATTGGATGATTTAGGACAAGGTGCTTATAAAGCATGGTTTGAAACTGGTTTGTTGGAAAAAATGCGCAAAGCTAGAAATAGAGAATTAATCTTTTTCGATACAATTGAAGTTCGTGAAAATAGTAAAAAAATGCTTCAAAGATTAGGCTTATTCTAAAGGGGGAATAATAATGAATGATACAATAATCACCTTAAAAGTGAATTACAAAAATGTAAAAAATAAAGAATTGGTTTTAGATGTCAATTATGATAATTTCGAAGATATTGCTAAAAAAATTAATAATGCGTTTAAAACATTATTACCAATCATGGAGGCCGAAAATGAAAAAATTGAAAATGAAACTTCGCAAAATGATAATGCAGTTATTGAAAATCAGTGATGAGCCTAAGGTTATTGTTGAAAATAGTGACTTTTATTATTTATTCACTGATGAGGAAGTTAAAAAGATTGATTATTTGGTGAAAGAACGGAACAAACATATTAAGATTGCAGATAGGTTATCAGACGAAATTGATATGATTAAATATAATGCGAAAGAGAAGGAACTATAATGATAACTTTTTTAATTGTAATGATTGTGCTAGACACATTTTGCGGTATTGGTAGTGCTGTAATCAACAGTAAATTGTCATCGAGTAAAATGAAAAATGGATTAATTAAAAACACTTTATTGGTGGTTGTAATTGAGTCAATTAATTATTTCACGCCACCAGATTTTGTTAATTATTTGAATATAGGAATAAGTGGTTTTATTGCTACTCAAGTAATATCCATTTTTGAGAATTTGGGTGAGATGGGTGTTGAGATACCTACCTCAATGAAAAAAATATTGGAAAGTTTAAATGAGGATGAAAAAGATGAAAAATAAAATTATGTTATTAATTGTACTGTTTGGTACTTTATTATCACCTGTTGTAGCTAATGCGGCAGTAGGTGATAAAGGTGTGGATTGGTCTGTCTATCAAGGAAATCAGGGAACATGGGGATATTACGACGATAAATTTTCAATTTCTCAAATCGGTGGTTACAATGGTGTTTTATATAATCAATCAACATATGAAAGTCAAGTGTCTTCAACAATCTCACAAGGAAAACGAGCACATACATATATTTGGTTTGACACTTGGGGAAATTTAGATACAGCAAAAACAATCATGGACTATTTTCTGCCTAAAGTTAAAACACCAATTGGGTCAATCGTTGCTTTAGATGTTGAGGAAGGTGTTTTGGCTTCAGTTCCTGATGGATATGGTGGTTACACTAGTAGCGTCTACGAAAAAAATAAAAATGCTGAAACAATACTTTACGCTATGAATAGAATAAAAGATGCTGGATACACACCAATGCTTTATTCAGGTGCTTCATTTTTACAATCACATATAAATTATCAAAGGATAACTAGTGAATTCTCTAACTCATTATGGATCGCATCATATCCAAATTATGTTGTAACTACACAACCTAATTATTACGTTTTCCCTTCAATTGATGGTGTTGGTGTTTATCAATTTACATCAACATATATCGCTGGTGGATTGGATGGTAATATTGATTTGACGGGTATTACAGATAATGGTTATACAAATAAAGTCCCCGAATTTAAAGCACCTGATACAGTTGCCACAGAAGACGGTACTTATACAGTTCAAATCAATGACACTTTATCATCTATTGCTGAAAGATATGGAACATCATGGGAAAATCTTAAAAATTTAAATGGCATTGTCAATGAAAACTTGATTTATGTTGGACAAACTTTAAAAATTAACTCAATTGTTAGTGCAGAAGTTGCTCCAAATAATGAAACATATGTTGTTAAAAGTGGAGATACATTGTCATCAATTGCGTCATCAAATAACACAACAGTTAGTAAATTAGCACAAATCAACAATATTACAAATATTGACTTGATATATGTTAATCAAACATTATATATTCAACAATCACAATCACAACAAACATCATATACTGCTGTTTGGGGTGACACATTGTCATCAATTGCTTTAAAATATAATACTACAGTAGAAAATTTGATGTATATCAATGGTTTAAATAATACATTAATTTATGCTGGAAATACATATTTAATTGAATAAGGGGCTTGACAAATTTAAAAAAGTATGTTATAATAAATATATAAAATGATTTATGTTACAAAATAATGTTTAGAGGTTGCTATAGTGGTAGTAGTTTTAATAAATGAGGGCGTTCGAATCGCTCACCTCTAATACCCGTTTAGGGAAAAGATTTAATTAAATATGGAGGCAATAAAATGGAATACAATGAATTGCGAGACAAAATCCTTTCCGACGATGCAGGTGATTTAGGTAATCGTCAACAAATGATTATGGATTTAGATGCATTAATTGCAGAAAAAAAGTTAGAATATGATGAATTATTTGCAGCTAATGATGCATTACAGAAATCTTATGATACAATGTATGTAGCCAATCAAAAATTATTGGCTATGTCTAGTTTAGGTAAGGCTGATGATGTCGTTGAAGAAGTAGAAGGTGACGACATTGAATTGGAAGAGATTGAAACAGTTGATGATGCTATGAGTATTATTGAAGACATTTCAAATGAAATTATGGAGGAAGAATAATGGGTAATACAATTACAAGCGCACTAAATGGTGAAGGACCAAAAATTTATAATGCTACACGTGCATTACTTGGTAGTAATGATAAATCTTTGTTACCTGTAGGAACAGATAACAATATTGGTGATATTAAAAATGCATTTATGAATTATCCACAAATTTTGAATAATTATATGGGAGCACTTTTGAATAAAGTTGGTTTAACTTTAACTACAGCTTCATCATTTAAAAACCCCACGTCATTTTTAAAACGCAGAACAGAACTTTTAGGAAATATGACAGAAGAAGTTTGGGTTGATTTATTGGAAGAAAAAGTATTTAACCCAGATAAAGATGCAATGTCTTTTGTAAATCCTGAAAAACCCAACTTCGAAGTAGCTTACTATGTTCGTAATCGTGAATCTCATTATGATTTACCTATTTCAGAAGAACAACAACTAGCTGCTTTCAATTCTTGGACTGCAAATGAGTCTATGCTTGCAAAAATTTTCAGTCGTATGGAATACTCAAATGAGCGTGATGAATTTAAATATGGAGTATTGACTGCAATTTCTCCATACTTAAACAACGATTGTCATATTGTAGAAGTTGGTGATTTGAATACTAAAGATGAACTCGAAAACTTTGTCATCAAAGCACGTGAAACATCTAAAAATATGTCATTCTTAAATACATGGTCACCACGTGGTGTATTAAACAATACTGACGTTGATGATCAAATCTTGTTCATTACAAGTGAACTTGAGGCAAAAATGGATGTTAAAGTTTTAGCTGCGGCATTCAACATGGATGAAACAAAATTCTTAGCTCGTAAGGTTACAGTTCCATCGTTTGCATCTGTTGCAGGTCTTGGTGATGTAGCGCCTGAAGTTGTAGCTGTATTAGCTGACACTCGTGGAATTAGAATTGAAGAACAGTTAAATACCGTTCGTTCTTTCCAAAATCCGTCTACATTGTCAACAAACTACATTTACCATGTATGGCAAACATACTCATATTCGCAGTTTCATCCTGTAGTAACTTTTGTTAATCATGTTCCAGATGATAAAAAACACAAACTAATTGTGACGCCACCAGTTTCGATTATTGGTAATGTGGGTAAAAAGAAAACAATTACAGCTTCAATTGATTCTGTTTCACCTTTAGCTAGTGGCACTGAATGGCTGTTCTCAGCTACATCAGACTATAGTGAAGTTTCAGTTGATGTAGATTCAACAACAGGTATTATAACTGCAACTGTTAGTGACAATGCACGTCCTACACATAATGCAATCATTAAAGTTACAGCTAAAGTTGTTGATTCAAAAACAAAAGCTCCTGTAATTCCTGCTATTGAACTTACAGCTGATGCACAATTACAAGTAAGCCAATATGTCAACCTAAACAAATAGGATTGATCAAATCTAATTTGATGGATGTTCAATCGAACATC
>SAAR01000232.1 GCA_009916335.1 Erysipelotrichia bacterium
TGACAGTTATTCAAAAGGCTTATTAAAGTTACTCTTTTTTAGCTTTGAAAATATCAATCATTTTCATATTCTACTATTGACATTTCTTAGCTGGACTTAAATTATGTTTATTTTCTTTCATATATAGAATAACAAGAGCACATTAAGGATTTATAAAGCGAATGTTAAGAGTATGTAAAATTATAAAAGAACATGAGTGAGTTTTTACTCTGATGTCCTTAATTTCATATAATTTATAAAAAATAACAATAAATAAATAACCTTGACATTTTTATCTATCAAGATTATTCTTTAATTCGCTTTTTATTTAATCTTATTAACTTAAACTTATCAAATAAATAATCAATTATGAAACTTGGAAAATCTATATTTGACAATAAAGATCAATTCATAAGTTTATCTAACTGTTAAGATGTTAGTGCTAATTTATCAGTTAAAGATTTCACCTAAAGTTATTTTATCCGTAGACTTAATATTTTCTAAATCTAGTATCATGTATCTATTAGATACTATTGCCATATGAGAATTCGTATCATCACAGGATAGCAATTACACTCTTTACTAAGTTTAAAATATGATTTACAAACTATGAATAAAATTTCAATATAAAGTTATTTTCCATAGATATAAATTACTTTCTTTTTCACTTATGCAATATCAGTTTAGTTAAATCAATATAATTTTTATTTTTGTTTCTTCTTCTAACACACTCAATTTTTGATGGATTTAATACTGTATATTATAAAATATCAACATTTGATAGAACTAATGATCTAAAGTATAAAAAACACTTAAATATCTATATTGTTCCATTTCCATGCAGCTACAAAATCCTTGAATTTTTCTTCTGCTGGAGAAAGATACCGGTTGTTACAATAGACCAAACTAAAATGCCTATTAAGATTTAAGTCCTCAATTTCATATTGCTTCAGTCTTCCAGAGGCCACCTCACATTTTACTGAGATATCAGACGCAAAACTAATACCAATATTTAATGACACCATCTTTTTTAACGCTTCCAAACTATAATTAATTGTCCGCGATTTAAATATATTTATATCAAGTTTTTTTTCTTTCAAAGCTCTTTCTATAAGCAGCCTTGTTCCAGATCCTTCTTCTCTAAGTACAATTTCTTCTCCTATTAAGCTCTTAATACTAATAGAATCCGTATTAAAAGATTTTTCTGGTGAAGTTATTAATACCAATCTGTCCTCAAAAAAATCGATATATTTGATTCCTTCATTAGGATATTTTGCTCCAATAAATCCAAAATTAGTCTTTCCTACCAGTATTTCCTCAGCTACTTCCTTTGAATCCTTGTGTCTAATAGAAAACAAAACTTGAGGATAAGCTTCCTTAAATGCCTTTATAATATGAGGAAGAAGGTACTGTTCTGGTATTGTACTTGCACATATTTCCAGTACTCCTTCAATTTTCTTATTATCCGGGTCAAGCGCCATCTTAGCTTTATCGCGGGCATTAAGTATTTCTAAAGCATGAGGGAAAAATTCTTCTCCGCCTTTAGTTAATGTTGTATTTCTATTTCTTCTATCAAACAATATAATTCCAAGTTCTTTTTCTAACTTTTGAATGTTACTAGTGATAGCTGGCTGCGACAAAAATAAAACATCGGCTGCCTTAGAAAAACTACATTTTCGCGCTACCGCAACAAAGCACTCTACTTGTTTAAACTCCATTTACTTCACATCCTTTATCATGGAAATATAAATCACTTTTATACTATTTCTCAGCAATCAAAATGTTTATTTTATTAAGCATCTCTTCTGAATTTATACTATACTCCATTGCAATGGTCTCAATGGAATCAAATAAGTTGTTACAAAGCAAACACTTACCTGCAATATCATCATAAGCTCTAAACACTTCTTCAGTTTCTGGATAATTTTCTATTATTTCTAACATAGTCATGTTTTTTGTTATCAATTGATAGCCCCCTTAAAATCATATGTTCATAACTTTTCCGTTGTCTTTTACTTATCATACTATTTGTTTTAGTGATATTTAGGTTTTTAGATATAGATTATATCTATTAGTAATACAACCCTATCTGTGATATTTTATAGTCATACTAGTATTATACCAAATTTAATGGAGTAAGGGGGATTTTTGATAATATGAAAAATTTATTTGCAACAAAAAAAGGAATTGTTGGAGTTGGAGTAGTTATTGGCATTTTAGCTTCACTCTTACAATTGTGGGGTAATCCTGCAAATATGGGTATTTGTGTAGCTTGTTTCGTAAGAGATATGACAGGAGCTCTAGGTTTACATCGAGCGGGAGTTGTTCAGTATCTACGCCCAGAAATAATGGGTTTTGTTTTAGGCTCTTTTATAGCAGCTTATGCTTTTAAGGAGTTTAAATCACGCGTTGGATCAGCACCTTTAGTAAGATTTATTCTAGGATTCTTTGCTATGATTGGGGCACTAATATTTCTTGGTTGCCCTTGGCGAGCGATACTTCGTTTAGCTGGAGGAGACTTAAATGCAATTTTAGGATTACTTGGTCTTGCCGTAGGTATCTGGGTTGGTACACTATTTCTTAAATCTGGATATAATTTAGGATCAAGTCACAATACTTATACCTCTGTAGGTTGGATTTTCCCAGTAGTTATGGTTAGTTTTCTAGTTCTGTTATTCTTCAATCCAATGATTTCAGGACAAGCTCAAAGTGGTGTCCTATTTTATAGCCTTGAAGGGCCTGGATCAATGCATGCACCACTACTTATATCTCTAGGAATTGGATTAGTAATTGGCTTTATAGCACAAAGAAGCCGCTTTTGTACCATGGGTGCTATCCGTGATGTAATACTATTCAAGCAGACACATCTTCTTATGGGATTAATAAGTATGGCAGTTGCAGCATTTATAATGAATCTTGTACTTAGTCAGTTTAAACTTGGGTTTGCAGAACAACCCATAGCTCATACTATGCATATCTGGAATTTTGCAGGGATGGTACTAGCAGGATTAGCCTTTACTCTTGCAGGTGGATGCCCTGGGCGTCAACTGTTTTTATCAGGTGAAGGCGATGGAGATGCGGCAGTATTTGTAATAGGAATGATTGTCGGTGCTGGCTTTGCTCATAATTTTGGACTTGCTAGTTCTGGTGCTGGTGCTACATCGGCTGGAATAATTGCACTTTTCATTGGCTTAGTATCTTGTCTATTAATCGGTTTTACAATGAGAGAAAATTTTTAGGAGGGGTTTAAAAATGAATAATATTATTGATGCTAAAGGGCTTTCATGCCCCCAACCTGTTATATTAACACTAAATGCAATCAAAAAAATAAAAACCGGTGAACTAACTGTTTTAGTCGACACGCAAACATCAAAGGAAAATGTAAACCGAGCAGCTAAGTCTAAAGGTTGGAACGTTGAAAAGGTTGAATCGGTAAACGATTCATATAAGATTGTATTAAGAAAGGGGAATTAGTATGTTTAATCTTTTCAAAAAAAAGAATTCTGAATTTATTCCTGATAATCATGGGCGTGGAATCCTAGTTTTTGAGAATACTACCCAAGTCATTAAAGCAGAAAATATATTGAAAAGCAATGGATGGGAAATAAAAGTCATGGGCCCACCACCAAATATAAGGAGTGGCTGCGACTTAGTCATAGAATTCCCACTGATAGAAGAACTCTCCATTACAAGAGCTCTATCTGAAGTAAATATTCATCCTTTACAAGTAGTTCCTGTAAATGAAGATTTATTGGAACCAGTAAATCTACTTCATGAAAAAGAATATAGTAAATACCTTATGATCAGAGCAGCCAATATGAAAATAACTGTTGATCGAGAAACTAATATAATTGTAAATGTATCAGGTGGTGGCTGCCCAGATGTTCCTTACCTTGCAGAGCAAATGGTAGACAAACATTTAAATGAGGCACCACAACCCAAAGATATAGGACACACCTTATGTGCCTATGCTCTTCAGATTGCTTACGATAGGGTGGTGGAATTATGTTAGGTATTGTAGGAACTATCCCAGAAGAAAATTTCCCCCTGATTTCAGGCCCTGTTTCCTTAGAGGATGACTATATTGTTATTGGAAACAATCATATTAATGTTAATCGTGGAACTCCAGCAATGATAGCTGCAGCTGTTGCAACTCTAAAATATATGGATAAACCCACTCCCTTCTGTTATTTAGTAGGAGATATTGGCAATGGAAAAGGCTGTAAACTTCTTTATAAAGAATTAGAAGAAAATATAATAAATACATCTTTTGACACTCTGGCTTTTCATTATTTTCAACCAGAAGTAACTTTATTTAAAAAAGTGATTGCAGAAATTTCGAAAATGCCTAAACGACCAACTTTAATAGCTGATGCAGGCTTTATGTATGTTGCTAAAATGGGGGGAGATGCTCGGTTTTTTGACTTGTTTACACCTGATGCTGGGGAACTTGCATATTTGGCTGATGAAAAAGCTCCTCACCCTTTTTATACAAGAGGATTTATATTACATGAAGATAACCAAGTACCTGACCTTATAAAAAGGGCATATCAACATAATAATGCTGCATCCCATCTCTTAGTAAAAGGATCAAAAGACTATGTAGCAGATAAAGATGGCATAATTGAAATAATAGAAAATCCAATTGTGGAAACGCTTGAACCAATTGGAGGGACTGGCGATACATTAACAGGAATTGTATCTGCCTTGGTTGCCTCAGGTCTAGATATAAAGACAGCGTCAGCTAAAGCTGCAATGGTTAATCGACTAGCTGGCTTTTATGCTAAACCAACTCCAGCAACACAAATCTATGATATTATAAAACAAATTCCTAGAGCCCTTAATGAGGTGCTTAAAAACAAATAAAGAATCAGAAGTATTGAAAAATACTACTTGATTTAAAGGAGGTAAATCTTGCTGGAATAAATTTTCCTCAGTATATTGATTTGATTGTAAGTAATCTCCCGGCTAATTCTAAGATAGACGCTGATTCCATTATTAGAAATAACACGATGTATCCTTTATATACAGTCTTCATGTCTGATAAGAGAAGCAAGGATGTATATAA
>SAAR01000233.1 GCA_009916335.1 Erysipelotrichia bacterium
ACCATGTTGTGGGCAGTGGTGTTGAACGAGCTTATACACAAAAAGCAATTTATACCAAAGAGATGCGCGCACTCCTTGAATGGTGGAGTGGATACATTTTGGCGATGGTGAATGCCAAATGATAAGCTTACAAAAATTAAAAGATACAGACTGGAATAACCCCAAAGAAATAACAGCTAAAGAAATAGCAGAGTATCTGTTTTCATTAATCCAAAAAGGATATGAAGAGCAAAATGATACTATTGAAGTTAAAGCACCTGAATTTGTTATTCATAAACACAATAAGTGTTCAAAAGAAAGGTTGCATACAATAAATTTAGAAATACAAAAACTAAACAATAAAAATGTAAAAAATAAAACCAAGCAAATACAATATGAGTTAAATGAAGGATATAGTCCTTTACTATTTGAAAATGATGATAAGCATATGGAAAACTCTACAGTAAAGGGGTTGCGTGCTGCATTTAAATATAACGATATTTCCGAAGAGCATATAAATTGTTTTTTACCGCCAGCATCTGACATAACAAACTGGAATAAAAAAATTCAAATTACAAAAATAGAAGAAGCTAGAATTGTTGCTAGGCATCTCCGTATGGCACAGAGCAAAAAAGATTTTTTTCAAAAACTTAGGCTAGGCATTGCAAAACAAACAAGCCAGCAAAAAAGAAATCAGACTCAGTATAAAACCATTACAGACTGGAATGCAGAAGTCAAAGATGTGATATTCCAAGAATTAATCGCAATAAAAACCTCAAAAGTAAAAGCTCAAAGAATTGCATCAAAATGCGTTTCAGTGATTAAAAAAATTATCTCCTAACAAAATGTTCATGTCGAAATTTTTGTAACTGACAAAAACTACCCTGTTTTCGTAAACTTATCCTATCTAAACCAAAATAGGAGAAAACATATGACGAACAGCATCAACATAAACACAGCAACACCTCAACAGAAGATGAGAGTTAGGCACATAACTAATGAGTTTCCAGTAAGTGCTTCGACAGTATGGCTTTATGCGAAGCAAGGAAAACTTACTCCAATTAAAGTTACTGATGGCGTTACCGTTTTTGACAGAACAGAAGTAGAGGCTTTTTTTAATGGCGGTGTACAATGAGTATAGAGAGTATAACCACTGGTTCTGTCTGCAAACTTTTACCAGTGGCTCAAGCAAGAAACTTGGATGATAGTTTATCACATTTAGACAATAACATCATTACATGTAAAGGGGCATCGTCCTCGTTACATGTAGGAAATATTGACTATTCTATTTTGGTAGAGTATAAAAATTTTCTTGGTCGTGATGAAGCTTTTTTTAACGCTACAAACATCATCAATCAGTACAATTTGAAAGTTTCTTTAGGCGCTTGTTCGCGTAAAAAGAAACTGAATAACTGGCTAAGAAATAACGATACCAAAGAGATTATCAAAAAGCTTCAGTCTGTTTATGCTCTTAAGGGTTCCAAAAAACTAATTGAGCAAAAAGGAACAGGTCGTTACAAATCTACATGGCTACATCGTGAACTTTGGCTACACCTTATGTACTGGCTAGATGCGGAACATAAGATTGCGATTATGCAGTTTGTCGAAATGGTGATGACAAGTCACGACATCGTTTCCCAAAGCAGAAAACTTATAAAAAGTGACACAAAAGCCAAAAATGATGCAGTATCACTATTGGTTGACAAACTCAAACAAGAACATCCCGAATCTAACAGAGCAAGGCATCTTTACTCAAGTACACAGCAAAGGCTCAATCGCTCGATTACAGGGCAGTACAAAGCATTAAATCGTGATGAAATGACGGCTGAAGAACTTGCAAACCTTGACGAACTAGAACTTAAGGTTGAATCCTTTATTTTAGAGCATATAGAGACTACTGATTCGCGAGAGATTTGTATATCGTTAAATAAGTTCATAGATGACAACTCAATCAAAAAAGAATTGCTAGAGCCGACAAATCATTACACTAAACCAAAGGGGGAATGAATGAAAGCTAAAACCGCACAACAAATAGCATCAGCAATACAAATGATGTATCTTGATGGTATTGCTAACCCAAACGATAATGAGCTTGCAAAAGCTACAGGCGTAAATAGAAAAACCATACAGAGGCACAAACAATTAATCACAGTAATCAAATTTGCTCTTGATAGAAAAAGCTTCGACAAATGTGTTTTAGTCACCACACGATAACAACTTTACAAAATGTCCCATATATTCGGGCACATATAGAGAGTAGTAGTACTATATGTGCCCGAGAAGGTGGGACATTTTTGTCTGAGTATATCATTTACAAAAAAGATGATGTAACAATTATCTATAAAGATGGAACCTACTCATGTGGTGGGTTCTCATTTCAATTACAAGATGATTATTTAATTTTTGGAAATAAGAAAATCATCATACCAACACGCAAGAAATTATCTACCGTTGAACGATTGTTCTTATCATTGGGAGTACAGATTAGCGTCGTTGATAAAAAGATGGAAGTTGATTTAATCAAGCATACCTTTCGAGAAGTGCTTACATGTATGGTTTTATTAGCTATGAAAGACTTAAAAATCATTCATTCCAATTTTACTTTCCAAAAGCAGATGACATACGCTGAAAATATTTTGTCGGTCTATCTTAGTGCATTAGATGGAACTGGAAAGATTTTTTCTGATAATCCCCATATAAGATGGTTTAATGAACAAGATACACTTCAGTTGATAGCAAAGTTTTTTACAAAGTCATCTTATTACAAGATTGGCTTTCACTCAATGCAATACAAGCCAACAGAGCTGGCAGATAAACTTTTTTCTCATGCGTTTGAACTGCTAAAAGCAGTCGATTTTAAACATTCAGAAGCAACACTTAGAAATTTAGATTTTATTGTTGATATAAACTCACTCTCACAAATTAGGATACATGACACGATGCAGTTATTGTCACATTGTGAACTATATTCTAATGGTTTTGTGATTCGACCCAGCATCAAGGACATTCAATACAGCAGAATTTATTCTGTCTTTACAAGCATAAGTTCATCGACGCGTAAAATTCTAGACTATAAAGGCTATGATATTGGCTCAGCATGTCAAACAATATGTATGCAATTAGTCAAAGATGCATCACTGTATCCAATGCACCAAGCATTAATTCATGATAAAAAGGCTTTTAGAGCAAAGGTAGCCAAAGAGATGGATAAACCCATCGAATGGGCAAAAAAAGAACTCAATAGAGCAGACAATAGGAAAACTATACCTGCTCTATATAAAAAATCACAAACGCTTACAGCCTATTTTCACGAAGCAACCGAAATTAGAAAAGAAATTATCCATGACGCAGAGCCCATTATTCTTGAGAGAGCCACCGAATTAGCAAAATATAAATTTACGAAAGTATGGAATCCTCAAACGCAAAAATATGACTTTATTGCCGATGGTAAAAAAGAAACGAGCATATTTTTCTTTATTTGGACGCAATGGGAAAGATTAATTCGCCATGCAATGATGAGTGCTTTTGCAAACCCTAATGCTTGCCATGAGGTACATGATGCAGTTTATTCTAAAGAAGATTTAGACCCAAGGAACATTGAGGAAATTGTGCTTGAGCACACTGGATTTAAAATTAAAATTTCTTGCGAATAAGGCTATGAAAAAAGTTGAAGAGCTTGCAAAAGAAGATGGTTTTGGGGTTTTACGAAAAACTCGTACACCTACTTTATCCACAAATAAATGGAAGCCAATACTGCAACAGTTATTGACTACATACAATTACACGCACACATAAATAGCATAATTTTTGTCTTATTTATCCAACTTCAAAAAACTTGGCAATTTCGATGTTTAAAACTTTGGATATTTTATAAAGTTGTTCAATATTAAAGTGTTTATTTTCAATAAGAGATTCTGCTTTAGCGATAGATGATACAGACTTAAAACCAATAGCTAGAGCCAAATCCAACTGCGTAACATCTTTTTCTTTGCGGTATTTTTTTACATTCATACCAATGTTTTTGTATAAATTGATAATCTCATCACTGGTAATATCCAAAATTGGTAGATTATTCAATTTTTCCCCATAGTGTAATTTTGCTATAAGTTTAAAAGGAATAGAATCTTTTAACAATTCACTATGGGGAAAAATTACTTTGAAAATAATACTAGGCTCCTTTCATAACCCATTGAAAAAAGTCTATAAGATATTTTTATAACTAAAACAAGGAGACAGAATGTTGGCAGAATCAATTATCGGGGGAATAGTAAGTTTTTGTATTGTATATTTTTTTGTAAAAACAAAAGATGATGAACTAAAAAGTTGACTGACTAAATTCTATATATCAAGTATTAAATCTGGAGCGAATTCATGGAAAAACTAAACTGGCATGCCATTAGAAATACTATTTTGGCTTTTTGGATAATTATTAGTGTTGTCTTTATGGTATCTAGCTTTGAGACCAGATACTACAAAGAGATTCCTCTCGTAATAATATTATGGCTAGCAACAACCGCCTTTGGTGTTTATGTGTGGGACAATGCGTTAAAAATATATACTTTTTTAAAAAATTATTTGGAAAATATTTATCTAAAAAAATAAAATGGAGTGAATTATGGATGGTGGGCGTTTTCTTTTAATACTATTGGTGAACTCAACAATAGCTTTTATAACCGTAAAAGTTGCAAAAGCATATTTAGGTGAGCTAGCAATTTGGCGAACCATTATGCTTGTAACTGTATGTTTAATATTACCATTTTTTGGAATTTTAATACTTTTGTATTATTCTATAAAATTAATGTTCCGAAAGAAAAATTGAGGCAAATACTTGCAAGCAAAGGCTAGTTAATGAAGAATCAAAGCTTAGAAAATGTTGCCAGTGATATTTTAGAGGGGTCTGCACTCTCATACTATAAATTATTTCCATCAGATTACGAAATAAACAAGTTAAAACAAGATGAGGTGCTGAAATTTGAAAAACAATCTGTAAAACTAGAAGAAAAAACAGCTGAAATTAAAAAAGAACAAACAATGGCAGA
>SAAR01000015.1 GCA_009916335.1 Erysipelotrichia bacterium
CTAAACCCGGAACACAGCGCCTGGCCCGCGCAATCCCAAAGCTGGGACCATTTCTGGGTTATCTGGATTTCATCACAAGGCGCAGGAGCAATATCACTTTCAGCCAGGTCGTGGACGGAATTAAACCAGCATGAATCAGCAAGCATGACTTTAATTTTGCTATCGATGGAGAGCAAAATTAAAGTCATGCTTTTTAATACTCGCGATATAACTGAGGTTAACATAAGGCCTCCGTAAAATAGTATGGAGAGTGTAGAGTAAGAAAATGACAATAACTGTGATTTATTCCACAGAGCATTAAATATTTATTTTGCTTTTATGACGAATTACGTTGCGTAATGATGTAAAAATGTGTAAAATTTACTTATTAACGAAAGAGAGTGAAACAAAATGAAAAATGAAACAAAATGTTTACATGCTGGGTATACACCTAAAAATGGCGAACCAAGAGAAGTTCCTATTTACCAAAGTACAACTTTTAAATATGAGAGTAGTGAAGAAATGGGTTTACTGTTTGATTTAGAAAAATCAGGCTATTTTTATTCACGTTTACAAAACCCTACAAATGATGCCGTAGCAGCGAAAATTGCAGCATTAGAAGGTGGTGTTGCGGCAATGCTGACTTCTTCAGGACAGGCAGCTAATTTCTTTGCTGTTTTTAATATTTGTGAAAGTGGAGATCACTTTATTGCCTCTAGTGCTATTTATGGAGGAACATACAATTTATTTGGTGTAACAATGAAAAAAATGGGTATCGAATGTACCTTTGTAGATCAAAATTGTAGTGAAGAAGAATTACAGAAAGCATTTAAACCAAATACGAAATTAGTGTTTGGAGAAACCATTACGAATCCGACGGTAAATGTATTAGATATTGAGAAATTTGCGAAAGTAGCACATCAAAATGGAGTACCATTAATTGTTGATAATACTTTTGCGACACCAATTAACTGCCAGCCATTTAAATGGGGTTGTGATATTGTAACACATTCTACAACAAAATATATGGATGGACATGGCGTTGGTGTTGGTGGTGCGATTGTCGATAGTGGTAATTTTGATTGGTTAGCACACGCTGATAAATTCCCTGGTTTATGTACACCAGATGAATCATATCATGGGATTACCTATGCTGAAAAGTTTGGGAAAGGGGCATACATTACCAAAGCAACAGCACAGATGATGCGTGATTTAGGTTCAATCCAATCACCACAAAATGCGTTCTATTTAAGTTTAGGATTAGAATCATTAGCGTTAAGAATGAAAAAACATTGTGAAAATGCACAAGCAGTCGCACAGTTTTTAGAAGGTCGTGAAGAAGTGGCTTGGGTTAATTATCCAGGATTAGAAAGTGATAAATATCACGATTTAGCTAAGAAATACTGTCCTAATGGAACTTGTGGAGTGTTAGCGTTTGGTTTAAAAGGAACACGAGAACAAGCAAATAAATTTATGGACCATTTACAATTAGCTAGTATTGCAACCCATGTTGCTGATGCTAAAACATGTTTATTGCACCCAGCAAGTCATACCCATCGTCAGTTAAGTGATGAACAATTAAAAGAAGCAGGAATTGCCTCTGATTTAATCCGTTTTTCTGTGGGGATTGAAGACGCTGAAGATATTATTGAAGATATTAAGCAGGCATTAGCAGCAAGTAGGTAGTATTATGCCAATCAATATACCTAGTGGTCTACCTGCCAAAGAAATTTTAGAAAGTGAAAAAATTTTTGCGATTGAAAGTGAAAGTGCCTCAAAACAAGACATTAGACCATTAAAAATCGTCATTTTAAATTTAATGCCGAAAAAGATTGAAACAGAAACACAAATATTACGTTTGATTTCTAAATCAGCTTTACAGGTAGATATTGATTTTTTAATGGTTAGCTCTCATGTTGCAAAAAATACAAGTCAGGATCATTTACTTAAATTTTATGATTATTTTGATGCGATTAAACAAAATTATTATGATGGTATGATTATAACAGGGGCACCAGTAGAACATCTTGCTTTTGAAGATGTAGATTATTGGCAGGAAATGATGCAGATTATGGAATGGAGTAAAACACATGTGTTCTCTACCATTCATATTTGTTGGGGAGCACAGGCAGGATTATATTATCATTATGGGGTGAATAAACACTTATTACCAGATAAGGTGTTTGGTATCTTTCCTGAAAAGCTGTGTGATGAATATGATTTTTTAACAAATGGGTTTGATGAAATACATTATACACCACACTCTCGTCATACTGCTTTAGATGAAGATTCATTAGCGAAAGTAAAACAGTTGTCCATATTATCAAAGTCAGATGAAATAGGTTCTAATATTATTGCCTCTAAAGATTATCGACAGATTTTTATTGTAGGACATTTTGAATATAGTAAGGAAACATTATCACAAGAGTATTTTAGGGATTTACAAGCAGGAAAGAAAATTCATATTCCTTATAATTACTATCCAGATGATGATCCAAATAAAGAACCAGTTTTAAAGTGGCGTTCTCATGCGAATTTATTGTATCGGAATTGGTTAAACTATGTATATCAAATGACGCCATATGATATTGATAAGATAGCACAAATAAAAGAACCGATTGGAACAAGAAAAAAAGAAGAGCATGGGTATTCAAAAGCGTTTAGAAAATAATAAGTAAAAAGCAATGGAGTAAAATTCATCGCTTTTTTTTTAATGTATGAATTGGATTGCAACTGTGTAAAATCATCTTCTTTAATAGAAATATAGGAATGCACATACACTATAAGCAGGAGTGTGATGTATGTGCAGGGAAATTGATATGATTATTATAGATGCGATTAATGAAGCAGGAATGTTGCATCAAAGTTATTTAGGTAGTGAACATCTATTGTTGGCAATTTTGCATAATGAACATTTACAAATAACAAAATTATTAAATGCTTATGGCATGACGTATCATAATGTACGCACAGATATTGTGGAATTAAATTACTATTGTGGACAATTGTTTTCACAACAAGGGTATTCCCATGCAGTGATCGATATTATTGCCAATTGTGAATCATCGACTTCGATGATACTTGCGATTATTAAAACACAAGATAGTTTAGCAAACTCGTTATTGACAAGATATGCAATTCCTATGGAAAAAGTTGTGAATTAGAATAAAAAATGCGTTTTTTACTGTTATGGGTTTCTGCTTATTTTGTAGATTGAAACTTTCTATATTCTTGTGGGCGTGGTAAAATAATCTTGCAAATAAGATAATCTATTAAAAATAGATAAGTGTATAACCAATTGGTTACTAACCAAGCTAGTAACCAAGCTAACCAAGCTAGTAACCAAGCTAACCAAGCTAGTAACCAAGCTGACCAAGCTACTAACCAAGCTGACCAAGCTGACCAAGCTACAAACAATGAATTGTTCTTTAACGATGTGGAAACAAAAATGATTCGTATGCTTTTAGAAAACGCACAAATCACACAAACGGAAATGGCGAAAGCTATTAATATGCCTGTTTCAACAATCAAATATTATTTCACAAGAGGAAAGGATAAAGGGGTTATTGTACGAGTAGGGATAAGTCAAAAAGGTAAATGGGTAGTAAAGTATAAATAAGGATAGGTGAATGATATGGAATATAGTGCAATTGTTTTAGCGGCTGGAAAAGGAAGTCGCACAAATTTAGAATATAATAAAGTGTTTTATAGGTTTAGTGATGGAGAAGTTCTTTTAAATAAAACCTTGTCTGTTTTTATCAATGATGCTTGTTGTAAACAAATTATTGTGGTAACAACACCTGATGAAATTGAAATCATTAAAGAAATGGTGAATCATGATAAAATACAATATACATATGGGGGAGCAACTCGTCAAGATAGTGTTTATCAAGGATTACAAAAAGTAAAATATGGATATGTAATGATACATGATGGGGCGAGATGCTTTATTTCAGCTCAAGAAATAGAGGCTTGTAAAGTGGCTTTAAAAAATCATGATGCTTGTTTATTGATGGTACCTGTGATTGATACGATTAAAAAAGTACAAGATGGCTATGTAGTGAATACACCACTTAGAAGCGAGTTATATGCGGCACAAACACCACAGTGTTTTAAAAGTGATTTAATTAAAAAGTGTTATCAAAAAGGGTTAGAGGAAAATGCAATTGCAAGTGATGATGCATCATTAGTAGAGTTATATAGCGATGTGAAAATTAAGGTTGTACAAGGAGAATATACAAATAAAAAAGTAACGACAAAAGAGGATTTATATTAAAAAAGAACAATTCAAAAAAAGTATCCGCTTACAAGGGGACTAAATTCTTGTTAATTTGTTAGAATAGCTTTCTTTTTTGCGTTATTTGGTTTAAAATAGTAGTGTAAAAAAACAAGGAGGAATTTTTATTATGGCATTAGTATCAGCTACAGAAATGCTTCAAAAAGCACATGAAGGACACTACGCAGTAGGACAATTCAACATTAACAACTTAGAATGGACTAAAGAAATCTTATTAGCAGCAGAAGAATCAAAATCTCCAGTAATTCTTGGAGTTTCTGAAGGTGCTGGTAAATACATGACTGGTTACAAAACAGTTGTTGGTATGGTTAGTGCAATGGTTGAATCTTTAGGAATCACAGTACCAGTTGCATTACACTTAGACCATGGTAGTTTCGATGGAGCGAAAGCTTGTATTGAAGCTGGATTCTCATCAATTATGTTTGATGGATCTCACTACCCAATCGAAGAAAACATTGCAAAATCTAAAGAAATCATCGAATTTGCACACTCTAAAGGAATTTCAGTAGAATGTGAAGTTGGTGGAATCGGAGGGGAAGAAGATGGTGTTACTTCTGCTGGAGAAGTTGCTGACCCTGAAGAATGTAAAACAGTTTCTGAATTAGGTTGTGATTTCTTAGCAGCTGGAATTGGAAACATTCATGGTAAATACCCTGCTAACTGGGCTGGATTAAACTTTGATGTATTAGCAGAAATCCAAGAAGTTACAAATGGTAAACCATTAGTATTACATGGTGGATCAGGAATCCCTGCTGACCAGATTGCAAAAGCAATTTCATTAGGTGTTTCTAAAATTAACGTAAACACTGAATTACAGTTAGTATTTGCAGCTGCAACTCGTGAATATGTAGAAGCTGGAAAAGACCAACAAGGTAAAGGATACGATCCTCGTAAATTATTAGCTCCAGGAGCTGCAGCAATTAGAGAAAAAGTAAAAGCTATGATGGCTGAATTTGGTTCAACTGGAAAAGCATAATTCATTATTTCTATTGTATGATTAAAAAACACCTTATTGAAGAAATCTTCTAAAGGTGTTTTTTTCTGCGTCTAATTGGTTTAGGTGAAGTGATATTTAATACTTCTCTACTATATAAAATAATATCATCAAGATTACTCCAAGCATTAGGAATACTACCATATTTGATTTTCTTTAATAAAGCAGGGTGCTTACGATAGTATTTATTCGCTTTTAAAATACCAATCGTATGGACAAGGTGAAGATCATTTTTTACACTTCCTTCTAAATAAAAAATAGGAATCATATATTTAAATGCTTGTTGTAAAAAATCATTGGTAATATTGGTTTGTTTATTAATACGATTGATAACTAGAATAAGTGGTTTATCATACAAATAGTCGATATGTTTTTTTAAAAAAGGAATAATCCCAAGTTTTTTATTAATTACATTTGTACAGAAAATGAATGCTTCATAATCCGTTAATTTTTCTTCATCTATATTTTTAACATCTAATATATCACAGTTTAATTGCTCACTAATTTTAATCGCATAATGTTTTGTGCTACCATAATCAGATTTATAAATAATGGCTGTTTTCATATCATTACAACCTCCTTTTTTCATGAACGTTCCTATTATAATATAGAAAAAGTAAGGAATTATTAGTAATTAATGGGAAAATGTAAAATAACTTATAAAAGTTAATGATTAATTGCTAAAATTTTGTTAATATATATAATGTAAAAAAGGAGTGTAAAAGATGAATTACACAGATAAAGTAAAAGAATTCAATGAAAAGAAGTTATGTGTCAATCAAAAACTGATTGAACAAGGGGTATTGATCTTAGATCCTAACAACACTTACATTGATGAAGATGTAGTGATTGGTAAAGATACAACGATCTATCCTAATGTATTTATTTTGAAAGCAAGTAAGATAGGAAGCAATGTAACAATCCTGCCTAATTCTTATTTGAGCAATGCAGTGATTAAAGATGGAACAACGATTGATTCGTCTAAGATTGTTGATAGTGAAGTTGGCGAAAACTCAGTAGTTGGACCAATGTCTCATTTAAGAAACCATACTTGCATAAAAGGTGAGGCTCGTATTGGGAACTTTGTGGAATTTAAAAACACTAATTTTGATTTAGGTAGTAAATGTGCTCACTTAACGTATGTTGGTGATAGCGATGTTGGTAAGAAAGTCAATTTTGGTTGTGGTGTGGTTACGGTCAACTATGATGGTAAAAACAAGTTTAGAACAACGATTAAAGATGGTGCCTTTATTGGTAGTAATGTAAACTTGATTGCACCAGTAACGATTGGTGAGAATGCGTTGCTTGCAGCAGGTAGTACGATTAATAAAGATATTGAAGATGGGGATATGGGAATTGCCAGACCACGAGTAGAAGTGAAAACTGGTTATGGAACAAAGTATAAGAAAAAATAAGGAGAACGTTGAAAAAATGGATAACAAAAGTGTGGTTTTGGCCTTAACATCTAGTGTAGAATTGGCAAAAGAAATGTGTGATTACGCAGGAGTAAGATTAGGAAATTGTGATGTAAAACATTTTGCAGATGGAGAAATTATTGTTGAGCTTAATGAAAGTGTACGAGGGAAGAATGTATATTTAGTACAATCTACATGTAGTCCAGTTTCAAGCAATATTATGGAATTATTAATTGCGATTGATGCTTGTAAACGTGCGAGTGCGAAAAGTATTGCAGTTGTCGTTCCTTACTATGGATATGCAAGACAAGATCGTAAAGCAAAACCAAGACAGCCAATTACATCTAAATTAGTGGCTGATTTACTTGAAAAAGCAGGGGCAAATCGTATTGTTACTTGTGAACTTCATGCAACACAGATTCAAGGGTTCTTTAACATTCCTGCTGATGACATTAGTGCTATTTGTATTATTGGTAAGTATTTAAGTGAAAAAGGTTTGAAGGAAGAAGATATTGTCGTTGTATCACCAGATCATGGGGGAACAACTCGTGCTAGAAAACTAGCTGAATTATTACACGCACCATTAGCAATTATTGATAAGCGTCGTCCAAAACCAAACGTTGCAGAAGCCATGAATTTAATTGGTGATGTAGAAGGTAAAAAAGCGATTATCATTGATGATATTGTAGATACTGCTGGTACTTTAATGGCTGGTATTGATATGTTGTATGATAAAGGTGCCACAGAAGTATATACTGCTTGTGTACATGGTGTCTTATCTGGTCCTGCGATTGAAAGAATTAAAAACAGTAAGATTGTTGAATTTATCTGTACAAATACTATTGATCAAAGTGAAAAGGTAAAACAACTTGATAAAATGACCGTTTTAAGTGTAGCTGAAGTATTATCAGCTGTATTAAATCAGATTGAAGACGGTAAATCTTTAAGTGAAGTTATTCAGCGTTTCAACGCTAGTATTTAATTATCATATAAACACTCATTGCAATTCTTGCTTTGAGTGTTTTATTTTGTGTGAAAACCCTTTATAATGTAAATAAGGATAAATACGAGGAGGGATTGCAATGTCTGATAAGATTGTGATTACCATTAGTAGAGAATATGGCAGTGGTGGTAGAGAAGTAGGAAGATTACTGGCTAAAAAGTTACAGATTCCTTTTTATGATAAGGAATTATTAGCGTATTTAGCTAAAAATAGTGAGATTGATACAGAACTGTTTAAACAGATTGATGATAAGATTGGTTTTGCTAATTTCTATTTTGATGATGTTTCTGAATTTAAAGTAGGTTCTGCTAGTTTGCGTGCCTTAAATGCTTTAAGTGTGGTACAGCGAATCCAAAATGTACAGGAAAAATTGATTCAACAATTAGCACAACAATCTTGTGTACTTGTCGGTCGCTGTTCAGACTATATCTTAAAAGATGATCCAGATGTCATTAGTGTTTTTATTCGTGCTAATTTAATGGAAAAGAAAAAAAGAGCAGTGAACGAGTATGGAGAACAAGTAGATAATATTAATGAATATCTAATGAAGATGGATATGAAACGTGCGAATTACTATCATTTCTTTACGGATCGTATTTGGGGAAAAGCAAATAATTATGATATGGTTATTTCTACTAGTCGTTTAAGTTTAGAGAATACAGCTGAGCTAATCGCTACTTTGGTTTCTTTAAAGCAAAAGCAAAAATAAAACAAGGAGTATTGATAGGACATAGAATAGAAAAATCGTGTTTATACACGTTAATCTATTTGCATGTCCTTTTGTTTTACTCCTTGTTTGTTTGTAATCTTCTTTGTGAGTTGTTTATTTTTTTAATATTGGGCTTACTTTTTTATAAGTTAACATAACAATCAATGATGTTAGAATTCCTTTCAATAAGTTGAAAGGGACAACAGCAATGATAATTAAAGTAAATAAATTGGTAATATGGCTGTTTGCAGCTGTACCAATTTGAATTAATGTGTCCATTGGTAAATTCATAAAATATGCATAGGCAGGTAATAAGACAAAATAATTAAGAATGGCTGCACATATACATAAAATAATGGTAGAGATTACCATACCATATAAGGCATCTTTTTTTGTTTTATGCTTACGATAATAAAAGGTAGCAGGTAAAACAAAGGATAATCCCATTAAAAAGTTTGCGAATTCACCAACGCCCATGGTTGTAGAACCGTTCAATAATAAATTAAGGATAATCTTTATTGCTTCGCTGATAAAAGCAGCGAGTGGTCCTAATGCAAATCCTGTTAAAAGGATAATGACTTCACTGAAATCTAGTTCATAAAAAGGTGGCACTAAAGGTATTGCAAATTCTAATAACATGACAATGGCAGCTAATGCTCCCATCATTGCACATTTACAGAGTAACTGTACTTTTGAATTTTTCATTTCTTCCCTCTTTTCTAATAAAAAAACCCTAAGCGATAAACTCAGGGTAGACAAACAAAAAAGTTGTTTCTTCTTTCATCCAGACTTTAACTGTCGCCACTGGAATTGCACCAGTTCAACCTTGCGGCTCGTGGGGTTTACCACCGGTGAGGAATTACACCTCGCCCTGAAGATTACTTTCTTATTATATGCTAAATTTCATAAATTGCAAGCATTACAGCAAATAGGAAATCGCTTGTGCCATTGAAATGACATCTAAAAGAAGTTATAATGTATCGTAATGTGAGGAGATGAAGAGTATGGAAACAAAGAGTTTAAATATTGTAAATTTATTTGTTATGGGTACGGTCTTTGTTGTCCTTGGTATTTTTGTGTTAAATACAAGAACACTCCTCTTTGATGCCATTGTTTTTATTTTTGGTATCGTTTTTTTTGGTTACAGGACTTTCTAAAATTGCACAGTTGCTTTTTAATAAAAAACAAAGTAAACAAAAAGGAATTACTATTACTAATGCATTAGTTAACTTTATTACAGGATTTATCATTTTACTGTTTCCTAAAATGTCGATTAGTCTTTTTGCATATTGCTTTGGTATATATGTATTAGCGTTATCGTTCACACATGGTGCGAATTACTTGATTCTAAGAAAGAATAAGGTAAAAGGAAGATGGATTGAATTATTTGTGTTTTTATTTTATTTAGCATTTGCTATTTTTTTAGGGTTTATTCCTTATTTGCATATTAATGTGATTATGAATGTCATTGCGACATATTTTATTTTGTATGGGATTTTTTATTATAAAGATTTAATTGTGGAAATGACTCCGATGAAACAAAAGGATCATATTAAACGGCATATTCGTATTTCATTACCAGTCTTTTTACAAGCACTTTTACCTAAGTTTGTCCTTGATGAAGTGAATGAATTTTTAATTCCTAGTGATCAAAAAGAAATTGATGCAAGAAGTGATTTTTCACAATACAAAGTAGCAGAACGTGCAGATGTGGAAATTTACATTCATGCTAGTAATAAGGGTTTTGGCAAAGTAGGACATGTAGATATTTGCATTGATAATCAATTCTTATCCTATGGGAATTATGATAGTGAAAGTGTTCGTTTTAATGAGTTGATTGGTGATGGGGTATTAATTAATGCGTATAAAGAAGAATATATCCCCTTTGTGATTAAGGATAGTGAAAAAACATTATTTTGTTTTGGCCTAAAATTGAATGCATTGCAAAAAGAAAGAGTACAAAAGCAATTAAGTGAAATCAAAAAGTTATTATATCCTTGGCAAGTACCTACTTATAAGGGGAAGGATTTACCTTATGCAGCTCGCTTGTTGCAAGAGTGTCCAGATACAGCATTTTATAAGTTTAAGAAAGGTCGCTTTAAAACGTATTTTGTCGCAACGACAAATTGTGTACAGTTAGCAGATTATATTGTTGGTAGTGCAGGACTGGATATTTTAAATATGAATGGAATTGTTACACCAGGAGCATATTATGAATATTTAGAGCGTCAATTTGCATTAAATAATCAAATGGTAATTTATAAAAAGATATACAATTAATAAAAAAATAGTGCTATAATTTGAATAGATTAGGGATATAAGTATGGATAAAATTTGGAATGAATCATCTAAAATGAATCGTTTTATGGTGATGGGGGTTATTATTAGTCTCATTCTTTTTAGTGCGACTTTTTATTTTTATAATGAAGTGTCTGTTTCTCGTGATAGTGATGCAAAAGCTCGTGTAGAAGAAGTTAGTAAACAATATCAAAGTAGTGTAATCAATCAGATTAATGGGGATATTTCAACACTTGTAGGCGTTGCTTCTGTGATTACACCAAGTGATTTACAAAATGAAAATGTTTTATTAGATTACTTTCAAGATGTAGTTCATCAAAATGGCTTTTTGCGAATGTCTTTTACAAGAATGGATGGCTATGCTTTTATGGTTGATCAAGAGGGGCATAAATCTTACAATATCGATCTTAGAGAACGTGAAGATATTCAACAAGCGTTGGCAGGAGAAGTGAATTTATCGGCAGCGATTAAGGATAATGTAACCAGTGAATATATTAATACCTATGCTGTTCCTATTTATCAAGATGGACAAAGAGTAGGTGCCATAACGGCTGTCCATAAAGCAGAGCGTTTTTATGACTTGTTGATGAGCGAAATCTTTGGTGGTGCTGGAGAAACGATTTTGATAGATCGTAATGGGAGTGTAGTTGTACAAGTAAGTGATGAAGAAACTTCGGTTTTAAGACTAAAAGAAAGAATGGATAATCAAAAAGAGCTTAAGGCTTTGTTAGAGAGTGTTAAACAACAGAAAACAGATGTTTTTAATGTGTTGATTGATGGTAAGGATTATCTTATATCGAGTGTCCCTTTAGGAATGAATGATTGGTCGATTGTAACCCTTGTACCTGAAGATTATTTTGTGTCTGGCTATGAACGATTGGTTGCTATTTTTACGCTGGTTTCTTTTGTAATTATTGTTATTTTTATCGTTTTGTTTTTATTGCTTAAGAAGACGATGAAAACAAGTCGAGAATCGATTGTTAAATTAGCATATCACGATTCTTTGACAGGTATGTATAATCGTAATCGTTTTATGGATATTGTAAGTGAAAAAATAGTACGAGGACATGCATTTGTTTTTGTGTTGCTGGATATTGCTCATTTTAAATTTATTAATGAAACATATGGGTATGAAGGTGGTAATGGCTTGTTGCGTCATATTGCACATGTATTAGCAATGCATACACTGAAAGAGGAAGTGTGTTTTCGTGATAGTGCAGATTGTTTTGGTATGTTGCTTCATTTTAAAGGGAAACAGGAACTAGAAAAACGATTGGATAACATTACTCGAGAAATTGCACAATACAGTTTAGATAGTAACGAAAACTATAATATTGTCTGCAATTGTGGAATTAAGATTGTCGATAGTAATTTAAAAAATGGCTATGACATTGATATGATTTTTGATCGTGCGACCTTAGCGTTAGAAGAAGCAAAAGGGTATCATAAAAATACATATGTCTATTTTGAGGAAAGAATGGAAGAACGCTCACATAAGCGTTTTAAAATTGAAAACAATATGCGTAGTGCGTTAGAAAATCATGAATTTTAAATGTATTTACAACCTAAAATTAGCATTGAAAGTGGAAAAGTAATTGGTGCAGAAGCATTAGCAAGATGGGTTGTAGATGGCGAAGTACAATATTATCCTGATGAATTTATTCCTATTTTTGAAAATAACGGATTTATTTGTGAGTTAGATTTATATATGCTAGAAGAAGTTTGTATTTGTTTAAAAACAGGGATTGAAAAAGGGTTGGATATGATTCCTATTTCTATCAATCAATCGAAAGTGTTATTCTATCGTACGAATTATTTAGATTCTTTGAAAGAAATTCTTAATTGTTATAAAGTGGATCCATCGCTCATTATTATTGAAGTAACAGAAACGGTTACGATGGAAAATATGAGTGGGGTGAAAGATATTATTAAAGGTTTACATGACTTAGGTTTTAAGGTTTCAATGGACGACTTTGGTAGTGGATACTCCTCTTTGAATGTTTTACAAAAATTAGATATTGATGAGTTAAAGCTAGATCGTGTGTTCTTAATGAATAGTGAATATACATTTAAACAGCGAAAAGTGATAGAAAGTATTGTTCGCTTAGCGAAAGAATTAAATATATCCACCGTATCAGAAGGTGTAGAAACAAAAGAACAACTTGCTTTTTTAAAGGCGATTTCTTGTGATATAGCACAAGGGTATTACTACTCTAAACCAGTCTTTTATCGTGTGTTGATAGATGAAATCTATACAGAGGATAAATGGAAACATTAGGCTAATTTTGTTAGCCTTTTTGTTTGTTATAGGAAGATTGGGAATAATATTCTTTAAAATAAAGGAAAGTGAGGATTTTATTCGTTAATTCTTTTGTGAAAATGATTGAAAAAAGTGTCGTTTTCTTGTATTATATTCATGTATTAAAAAGCGTTTGTATAATCGTCAGAAGATGGCTGGCAAGTTTCTACCCGACACCTAGATTTGTTGGACTACAAACGAACTTATCTTCATATTGTTATGAAAGTATATGACGCTTTTTTTATTTTGTGGGAGGATAAGTTGATGAGCGTAAACAAAGTAAAACATCATTCTACAAAGATACAGCAAATTTTATTAACTGCGTAGTGGGGCACGAGTGCATTTTCACTACGCTGTTTTAATTTTAGGAGGAGAAAAAAATGAGTCTAGTAAGTATTGTTATGGGTAGCAAGAGTGATTTACCAGTAATGGAAAACACATGTGAGATGTTGAAACAGTTTAATATTCCCTATGAAGTGCGTGTCTTGAGTGCACATCGTACACCAGAAGAGGCACATGAATATGCTTCTACATTAATTGAAAGAGGTGTAAAAGTTGTCATTGCGGCAGCTGGTGGAGCTGCTCATTTAGCTGGTGTGATAGCAGGCAATACCACATTACCTGTACTTGGTGTGCCAATTCAAACGAGTGCTTTAGGAGGAATGGATTCTTTGTTATCGACCGTACAGATGCCAAAAGGAATCCCTGTGGCAACACTTGCGATTGGTAAAGCAGGAGCTGCCAATGCAGCAATACTTGCTGCTCAGATTTTAGCCATATCTGATGAGCGATTAGCCAAAGAAATGGTTGCTTATAAAAAGAGTATGGCCGCTAAAATTATGGAAGATACATTTATTGAAACTTATGAAGGTGAATAGGAGAAACATATGAACACACGAGTATTTGTACACAAGAAAGATGCGTATAAAATTGAAACAAAATCACTGTTAAATGAATTTATTGAAAAGTTAGGCATTAAATCAGTAAACAGAATTACATTATATAATGTTTATGATATTTTTAATGCCGATGAGCATGATGTGAAATTATTGAAATCAAAAGTGTTATCAGAGGTAGTAACTGATGAAGTGTTTGATGAAGTGAATTTAAGTGGGAAAACATACGTTGCTTATGAAAGCTTACCAGGACAGTTTGATCAAAGAGCAGATGCAGCTCAAGAATGTTTAATGTTGCTTAACAATAAACAAGATGTCGTTGTGAAAAGTGGCCGTATTGTCGCAATGGAAGGAAATGTAAGTGAAGAGGAATTATTGAAGATTAAAAAATACTTGATTAATCCTGTTGAGAATAGAGAAAAAGATTTAAGTGTTCTTACACTTAATGAAGATGTTAGTATTGAACCAGTAGAAATTTTAACTGGTTTTACAAGTCTAAGTGAAGAAGAAATTAAAGCTTATCGTGAAAAAGAAGGATTAGCGATGACTGCACAAGATTTAGCTTTTATTCAAAAATATTTTAAAGAGGAAGAAAAGCGTGATCCAAGTATTACAGAAATTAAAGTATTAGATACTTATTGGTCAGATCATTGTCGTCATACTACATTTGAAACAGTGTTGCAAAATATTACGATTGAAAAAGGGAAGTTTGCCGAAAAAATTCAATCTGCATATGCGTTGTTTTTAGATCTACATGCAAAAGCGAATAAAGCAGATAAGCCGATTACATTAATGAATATGGCAACCATTGGTGGTAAATATTTGCGTAAAAGTGGATATTTAGATGATATGGAAATTAGTGATGAAATCAATGCTTGTTCGATTGAGATTAAAGTCGATGTTGATGGTGAGTTAGAAGATTGGTTGTTGATGTTTAAAAATGAAACACATAATCACCCAACAGAAATTGAACCATTTGGAGGGGCGAGTACATGTATTGGTGGTGCCATTCGTGATCCACTTTCAGGAAGAAGTTATGTATATCAAGCGATGCGTATTACAGGTGCAGGTGATATTACTAAACCAATGGAAGAAACATTGCCTAATAAATTAGCACAGAGTGTTATTTCTAAAACAGCAGCACATGGATATTCTTCGTATGGAAACCAAATTGGTTTAGCGACAACGTATGTAAAAGAGATTTACGATCCAGGCTATGTGGCGAAACGTATGGAGGTCGGTGCTGTGGTTGGTGCTGCTCCAAAAGCGAATGTTGTAAGAAAAAAACCTGAAGCTGGGGATATTGTTGTCTTGCTAGGTGGTGCGACAGGACGTGATGGCATTGGTGGAGCCACTGGTTCTAGTAAAGAACATAATGAAACATCATTAACGAAGTGTAGTAGTGAAGTACAAAAAGGAAATGCACCGATGGAAAGAAGAATCCAACGTTTATTCAGAAATCCAGAATGTACAAAACTAATTAAGAAAAGTAATGACTTTGGAGCTGGTGGAGTCAGTGTAGCGATTGGTGAATTAGCCGATGGTATTTATGTAGACTTAGATAAAGTGCCAACGAAATATGCAGGGTTGAATGGAACGGAATTAGCTATTTCTGAATCACAGGAGCGTATGGCTTGTGTAATTGAAGAAAAAGATTATGAAGCATTTAAACAATATGCGTATGAAGAAAATTTAGCAACGACAATTGTTGCCAAAGTAACAGCAGAACCTCGTTTAGTATTAACATTTAAAGGGGAAAAGATTGTTGATATTGCAAGAAGTTTCTTAGATACAAATGGTGTGCGTACAGCACAAGATGTTGTTATTGAAGATTATAGTGAACAAGTAAGCAATCCATTTGCAAGTGGTGAAAAGTGCGATATTCTAACAAACTTACAAAAAGAAAATGTTGCATCACAGCGTGGATTAGTAGAAATGTTTGATGCGACCATTGGAAAAAGTACAGTGCTTATGCCATTTGGTGGTAAATATCAGTTAACAGAAGAAGAAGCAAGTATACAAAAACTACCTGTATTTGGTAAAACAAATACAGCGAGTGCCTTAACATTTGGCTACCACCCAGAAGTAAGTAAATATTCTCCTTATTTAGGGGGAGCATATAGTGTTGTCGAGGCATTGGCTAAGCTTGTTGCCAGTGGGTGTAGTTATGAACATGCAAGACTGACATGTCAGGAATATTTTGAACGATTAAATCAAGATGCAAGTGCATGGGGAAAACCAACACAGGCATTATTAGGTTTAATTGAAGCACAGATGGCATTTAAAACAGCTGCCATTGGTGGAAAAGATAGTATGAGTGGAACATACAAAGATATTCATGTACCACCTACATTGATTACTTTTGCGATTACAACAGAAAATGTAGAGAATATCATCTCTAGTGAATTAAAAGAAGCAAATCATTATTTATACTTAGTAAAACATCAAATGAATGAAGATTATACACCAAATTATGAATGTTTAAAAAATAACTTTGCAAAAGTGAAGGAACTGATTGATGATAAGATTATCGTGAGTGCCTCTACACTGAAATTTGGTGGTTTATCAGAAGCATTAGCAAAAATGAGTTTTGGTAATAAAATCGGTCTTAAAGTAACGACAAATGAAGATTTATATGCACTTAGTATCGGTAGTATGGTTGTGGAATCAACTTGTGAGATCGGGGCAGAAAACTTTATTCCTTTAGGGGTAAGCAATGAAAGCGAAGAACTTTATATCAATGATCAAATCGTGAAGATTGATGATGCGATTGCGGCTTGGGAAAGACGCTATGAAAAAGTGTATCCAACGATTGTGGATCGTGAAGGGGAAGTGATTCATACACCAACTTTCAATGAAGAAACAAAAGCAAAAGCAAGCGTGTTATATGATAAACCAAAAGTAATCATTCCTGTTTTCCCAGGAAATAACTGTGAATATGATTGTAAACAAGCGTTTGAACGTGCTGGTGCAGAGGCAGAAATCTATGTATTCAACAATTTAAATGTAGAAGCAACAAGAACATCATTAAAAGAATTAAGTGAAAAGATTGCCCATGCACAAATCTTAATGATTCCAGGAGGTTTCTCAAGTGGAGATGAACCAGATGGTAGTGGTAAATTTATTGCCAATGTATTAAGTAATGAATTGGTAAATGATGCAATCCAGACGTTATTAAAAAATGATGGATTAATCTTAGGTATATGTAATGGATTCCAAGCATTGATTAAATCAGGATTATTGCCATATGGAGATATTACAAAGTTAAATGAAAATTCACCTACCTTATTTAGAAACAACATCAACCGACATGTTTCTCATATTGCAACAACAAGAGTTACAAGTAATATGTCCCCTTGGTTAGCAAGTTTTACCTGTGATGATGTACATCATATTGCTATGTCGCATGGAGAAGGTAAATTTGTCGTGAGTGAAGAGGAAGCAAAACAATTGTTTGAAAATGGACAAGTTGCAACACAATATACAGATTTAGAAGGAAATCCTACGATGAATGGGGAATTCAATATTAATGGAAGTAGCTATGCAATTGAAGGAATCACAAGCAAAGATGGTAAAATCTTTGGTAAGATGGGACATAGTGAACGTTATGAAGATGGTTTGTTTAAAAATATTTATGGTAATAAAATGCAGGACATCTTTAAAAATGGAGTAGACTACTTTAAAAAAGTAAATTAGTGAAGTAAGAATAATATATAAATTCAAGAAAGAAGGTTACATGATGAAATTATTATATGAAGGAAAAGCAAAACAGGTATATGAAACAGAAAAAGCAGATGAATATATCATTCACAATAAAGATGATGCGACTGCTGGTAATGGAGTAAAACATGATCAATTTGCAGGAAAAGGTGTTTTAAACAATACGATTTCTTGTATTATCTTTGATATGTTAGAAGAAGCAGGAATTAAAACGCATTTAATTAAAAAGTTAAACGATACAGACGTATTAGTTAAAAAAGTGGATATTTTTCCATTAGAAGTGATTATTCGTAATATTACAACTGGTTCATTTTGTAAACGTTTAGGGGCAGAAGAAGGAATTGTCTTAACAGAACCTATCTTTGAAATGAGTTATAAAAATGATGAATATGGGGATCCATTAATCAATGATGATCATGCGGTAGCATTGAAGTTAGCCACAAGAGAAGAATTAGCTTATATTAAAGCAACAACTTTAAAAATTAATGAATTATTAAAAGCATTCTTCTTGAAGTTTAACTTAAAATTAGTAGACTTCAAGATTGAATTTGGTAAAACAGCAGATGGAGAAATCTTATTAGCTGATGAAATTTCACCAGATTCATGTCGTTTATGGGACGTTGAAACAAATCAGAAATATGATAAAGATGTCTTTAGACAGGATATTGGTGATTTGATTGAAACCTATAAAGCAGTCTTAGCTAGAATGCAAAAATAATGAAAACAATGCTTGTTGGGGAGCTTCTTAATGTCGATTTTATGGAGAAGGTCGATATGGGTATAAAGGAGAAAAAGCATGCAATTTGAAAAGGAATATTTTCTTAGTGGAAAAATGAATGAAGAATGTGGTGTATTTGGTGTTTTTAATGTAAGTGATGAGGCAGCTGCGTCCTTAACCTACTTTGGTTTACATGCCTTACAACATCGTGGACAAGAGGCGAGTGGGATTGCGACAAGTAACTTAGAGAAAATTAAATGTGTTAAGGGAAAAGGATTACTTAGTGAAACTTTTAATAATACAATCATTGATGAATTAGGTGGTACTCATGCAGTAGGGCATGTTCGTTACTCTACTGCTGGGGGAAATGAAATTGAAAATGTACAACCGATTATGGTTCGTTCTCATAAAGGACATTTTGCGATTGCACATAATGGGAATATCGTCAATGCACAAGAGTTAAAAGAAGAAATGGAAGATGCAGGTAGTATTTTTCAAGGAACGAGTGATACAGAAGTCATTGGGCATTTAATTCAAAGAGAAAGTGGTACTTTTGAAGAAAAGATCATGAAAGCAGTACGTTATATTGAAGGAGCGTTTGCTTTTATCATTATGCGTGAAAATTGTATGTATGCAGTGCGTGATCATAATGGATTAAGACCGCTAAGCATCGCTTCCATTGATGATCATGGATATTGTATTAGTAGTGAAACTTGTGCGTTTGATATTGTGAATGCAAAGATGATTCGTGATATTAAACCAGGAGAAATTGTGAAAATTTCACCAGAAGGAGTAAAGTTCTTCTCTTATACAGAGCATACACAAAAGAAGATGTGTGCAATGGAATACATCTATTTCTCAAGACCGGATAGTTCTATAGAAGGTATCAATGTGCATACTGCAAGACGATTGAGTGGTAGAATGTTAGCAAAAATTGATCAAGAGGCAAAGGATACAGAAGCGGATATTGTTGTCGGTGTTCCTGATTCGTCTTTGTCAGCAGCGATTGGGTATGCAGAGGAAAGTGGACTTCCTTATGAAATAGGATTAATTAAAAACCGTTATGTAGGAAGAACTTTTATTCAACCAACACAAAAACAGCGTGAACGTGGTGTTCGTATGAAGTTAAGTGCAGTGGTTGATATTGTGAAAGGAAAACGCATTATTTTAATTGATGATAGTGTGGTACGAGGAACAACAAGTAAACGTATCGTGCAGTTATTGAAAGAAGCTGGGGCAAAAGAAGTACATGTTAGAATTGCTTCACCAGCCATTACACACCCTTGTTTTTATGGAGTTGATACTGCCACACGAAAAGAATTGATCTCATCAACGAAAAATGTTGATGAAGTAAAAGATTTTATCTTGGCAGATTCACTTAAATTTTTAGCAATTTCAGCATTACAGGAAGCCATTGGGACAAATGAATTATGTTTATCATGCTTTAATGGTAAATATGTAACACAATTATATAGTTTAAAAGAGAAACTTGAGGAGGAGATTAAGAATGAGTGATAAGTATAGAGAAGCTGGTGTTGATTTAGAAGCTGGTTATGAATCGGTACGTTTAATTAAATCACATGTAGCACGAACACAAATTAAAGGATCGATTGATTCTTTAGGATCGTTTGGTGGTATGTTTGATTTAAGTATGTTGCAGATGAAAGAACCAGTGCTTGTATCAGGAACAGATGGAGTAGGGACAAAGCTAATGCTTGCTTTTGAAGTTGATAAGCATGATACCATTGGTATTGACGCCGTTGCTATGTGTGTGAATGATGTATTGGTACAAGGGGCAATGCCTATTTTCTTCCTTGATTACATCGCTGTGGGGAAAAACCACCCAACTAAAATTGAACAGATTGTCAAAGGGGTAGCAGACGGTTGTGAATTAAGTGAATGTGCCTTAATTGGTGGAGAAACAGCAGAAATGCCAGATATGTATAGTGAAGATCACTATGATTTAGCTGGTTTCTGTGTTGGTGTGGTAGAAAAGAGCAAATTATTAGATGGTAGTCATATTGATGCAGGACAAACATTAATTGCTTTACCATCTAGTGGTTGTCATTCTAATGGTTTCTCATTAATTCGTAAAGTATTATTTAAAGATGGTCATTTAGATCCTAAAAAAGTGTATGATGGCTTTGATAAACCATTAGGAGAAGTGTTATTAACACCAACTAAGATTTATGTAAAAGCGATCAAACACTTATTGGCAAACAATGTTGATATTAAAGGAATGTCGCATATTACAGGTGGTGGATTTTATGAAAATGTACCAAGAATGTTAAAAGAAGGTTTAGGAGTTAGTATTGATACAACTTCTTTCCCTCGTCCTGAAATCTTCAACCTTATTATGAAAACAGGAAATATTCCTGAAAAAGAAATGTATAATGTCTTTAATATGGGAGCAGGATTTGTGATGGCTGTGGAAGATAAAGATGTAGCAACAGTACAAAATTTATTAAAGGAAATCAATGAAGAAAGTTATGTCATCGGTAAAGTAACAAATAGTGGAAGTGTGGATTTAACATGGTAAATGTTGCTGTATTTGCAAGCGGTAGTGGGACAAACTTTGAAAATATCGTCAAAGCGAAGTTACAACATGCCATTGTAAAACTGCTAGTTGTGGATAAAGAAGATGCGTACGCAATACAACGTGCCAAACAACTGAATGTCCCTTATGTGTATGTAAATCCTAAAGCATTTCCATCTAAAAAAGAATACGAAATGAAAATCATGGAATATTTACAAGCATATGAAATTGAATTGATTGCCCTTGCTGGTTACATGCGTTTCATTGGCGAGGTGCTATTAACAAATTATCCAAGAAGAATTATTAATATTCACCCTGCATATTTACCAGCTTTTCCAGGGGCACATGGGATTAAAGATGCCTATGATGCAAAGGTAAGTGAAACAGGAGTAACAATTCATTATGTCGATGAAGGAGTAGATACTGGTGAAATCATTCATCAAGAAAAAATCGCCATTGATGCTTCATGGTCGTTGGCAACTTTAGAAGAACAGGTACATGCTTTAGAGTACAAGCTGTATCCTGTTGTATTAGAAACATTATGTAAGGAGGGCTTATAGTATGAAACGTGCGTTAATTAGTGTATCAGATAAAAGTGGATTGATTGATTTTGCCACAGAGTTGTGCAATCTTAATTATGAAATCATTTCCACAGGAGGAACAAAAAAAGCATTAGAAGCTGCTGGTATTAAAACCATCGGTATTAGTGAAATTACACATTTTCCTGAAATTATGGATGGACGTGTAAAAACGTTGCACCCTAATGTACATGGTGCTTTACTTTGTGTAAGAGATAATCCTGAACATGTTAAACAATTAGAAGAATTACATATTGATTATATTGATATGGTTGTTGTAAACTTGTATCCATTTAAAGAAACAATTATGAAAGATGGCGTTAGTCATGAGGAAATTATTGAAAATATCGACATTGGTGGACCAAGTATGCTTAGAAGTGCTTCTAAGAACTATGCATCTATTCCCGTTATTGTGGATCCTAATGATTACGATCAAATTATTAAAGAATTAAAGGAAAACAATGAAACTTGTTTATCGACAAGAGAACATTTAGCAGCTAAAGTATTTAGACATACAGCAGCTTATGATACGATTATTGCACAGTATTTAACGAATAAATGCAATGAAAAATTCCCTGAGAATTTCACTGTAACATACGAAAAAGTACAGGATTTACGTTATGGGGAAAATCCACATCAAGAGGCTGCATTCTACAAGACATACAATCCAAGTTATAGTATTGCTAATGCAAAACAATTACATGGAAAAGAATTGTCCTATAACAATATTCAAGATGCGAATGCATGTATTGAAGTGTTAAAGGATTTTGATGCACCTTGTGCAGTGGGAATGAAACATATGAATCCATGTGGTGTAGGCATTGGTGAAACGATTGATGAAGCATGGGATAAAGCTTATGAAGCAGATTCGACTTCTATTTTTGGTGGGATTGTATCGTTCAATCGTAAAATCGAAGCACAAACAGCAGAAAAATTATCACAAATATTTTTAGAGATTATCATTGCTCCTGCTTATAGTGAAGAAGCATTTGCTATTTTAAGCAAAAAGAAAAATATTCGTTTGTTGCAGTTGGACACAAGCTTAGATGTAAATAATAAGTTAAAAGTTACTAATGTAAATGATGGTTTATTAGTACAAGATGCTGATTTAGATGAAATAAATGTGAACGATTTTACATATCCAACAAAGCGTAAACCAAGTGAAGAGGAAATGCAACAATTACTAATGGCGTGGAAAGTTGTGAAACATGTTAAGTCAAATGCGATTGTCTTAGTAAAAGAAAATATGACAATCGGTGTTGGGGCAGGACAGATGAATCGTGTTGGTGCTGCTAAAATTGCCATTGAACAAGCTGGTGAAAAGTGTAAAGGTAGCGTAATGGGTAGTGATGCATTCTTCCCAATGCCAGATACAGTAGAAGCTTGTGTAGAAGCGGGAATTACTGCTATTATCCAGCCAGGAGGATCCATTAAAGATCAATTATCCATTGATGTATGTGATGAACATGGGATTGCAATGGTATTTACAGGTAAACGTCATTTTAAGCATTAATAGATAAATAAACGGGAGGATTAATCAATGAGTGGATTTTTTGGTGTAGCTTCAAGAGAGAGTTGTGTATTAGATCTTTTCTTTGGAGTAGATTATCATTCACATTTGGGAACAAGACGTGGAGGAATGGCAGTGCATGGCAAAAATGGTTTTCGTCGTGCTATTCATAATATTGAAAATACGCCTTTTCGTACTAAGTTTGATAATGATGTCGATAAGTTTAAAGGAAATTTAGGAATTGGTTGTATTTCAGATAATGAAGCACAACCATTGTTAATGCAATCGCATTTAGGATCATTTGCGATTACAACAGTAGGAAGAATTAACAATCTTGATGAGTTAAAAGCCGATTGTTTTGCGAAAGGAATGTCTCATTTTTTAGAGATGAGTACAGGAGAAATTAATCCAACGGAATTAGTAGCGGCACTAATTAATCAAAAAGATAGTATTGTGGAAGGTATCCAATATGTACAACAAGTAGTCAAGGGTTCAATGAGTCTTTTGTTACTAACACCTGAGGGTATTTACGCTGCTAGGGATAAGTTAGGAAGAACACCAATTATCATTGGTGAAAAATCAACAGGATATTGTGTAACATTTGAAAGCAGTGCTTTTTTAAACCTTGGTTATCACCATTATCGTGATTTAGGACCAGGGGAAATCATTTATATGACACCTGTTGGTATTGAGGTTAAGCAAAAACCACTAGATAAGATGAAGATTTGTTCTTTCTTATGGGTATATTATGGTTATCCTACTTCCACTTATGAAGGTATTAATGTGGAATGTATGCGTAATCGCTGTGGAGAGATTTTAGCAAAACGTGATGATGTTGTTGCAGATAGTGTAGCTGGTGTGCCAGATTCAGGAATTGCACATGCAGTTGGATATTCTAATACAAAGGGGATTCCTTTTGCTAGACCATTTATTAAATATACACCAACATGGCCTCGTTCTTTCATGCCAACCAATCAATCACAACGTAATATGATTGCGAAGATGAAGTTAATTCCTGTGCAGGAATTAATTAAAGATAAAAGTTTGTTGCTAATTGATGATTCTATTGTGAGAGGTACACAATTAGGGGAAACAACTGATTTCTTGTATGAGAGTGGTGCAAAAGAGGTACATGTTAGACCTGCCTGTCCACCGATTATGTTTGGGTGTAAATATTTGAATTTTTCACGTTCAAGCTCAGAGATGGATTTAATCACACGACGTGTTATTCAAAAACTGGAAGGTGATGATGTGTCAGAAGAAATATTAAAAGAATATGCAAATCCTGATAGTGAACGTTATGCAAATATGTGTGAAGAAATTAGAAAGCGTTCTAAATTTACATCACTTAGATACCATCGTTTAGACGATATGATTGAATCTATCGGTATTGATAAGTGTAAATTATGTACATATTGTTGGGATGGAGAAGAATAATATTATACTGTTAGCATTATTAGATGTTTGCAAAAAAAGATAATTCGTATTGCAAATGAATAAAAGATGAATATAATAGTAAGTGAGTTAGGAAGT
>SAAR01000234.1 GCA_009916335.1 Erysipelotrichia bacterium
TGAACCTCTTGAAAAACAAAATTGAAAGTTTTCACAAAGCAGGTGCCGACATCGTAAAAATTGCTTGTTTAGGAAAACATACTAAGGATTTGGAAACCATTGAAAAAATACACAACACATTTCCTCGAATAATTGCCTTTTTAATGGGTGAAAACTACACTCAAACACGCTATAACGCCTTGTTGAAAGGGGAACTAATCTCTTATGCTTGCCTGCGTGATGAAAACAAAACTGCCCCCGGTCAATTGACGTATGATGAAATGTATGACTTTTTAAAAACTCTGAATCATGAATAAAAGTCAAAGAATAACCATACACCCCTTGGTCGTTAATGGAAACGTAAATACCATAGCTTCAAAAAGTTACTACCAAAGAGCGTTGGCAATTGCACTGCTGTCAAAAGGAAAAACCATACTGCATAATGTTTCAGATTCGGGCGATGTATTGGCTGTAAAAAGTATTCTTATGCAATTAGGCTTAGAACTCAATGAAACTAACAATTCATTGACAATCAATAACTTTAACAGCATAGATTCTAAAAACATACACATTAATGTTGGCGAGTCGGGACTGGCTCTACGAATGTTTTCATTTGTTACTTCTGTAATTTCTAACAATTTCACAATCAGTGGAGAAGGAACACTTTTATCAAGACCGCTAAAACCATTGATTGACAGCCTAGTAAACTCTGGACTTTCGGTTGAAAACACCAATTTACCCATTCAAATTTCTGGTAAAATTTCAAAAAAAAATATCGAAATTGACGGAAGTTTCAGTTCACAAATGCTCAGTGGACTTTTAATCAGTCTGCCACTGATGCCTCATGACACGCTTTTGACCGTTAAAAATCCTGTGAGTAAACCGTACATTGAGATGACGTTGGAATTGATGAATCAGTTTGGAATTTCCATCAATCATCAACACTTTTGTGAATACCAAATATCTGGAAATCAAAAATATACAGCAAAAGAAATCAACATTGAAGGCGACTGGAGCGGTGCTGCCAACTGGCTTGTAGGGGCTGCTATATCTGGAAAAATATGCGTTCATGATCTCAATCCAGAATCGGCACAAGCCGACCGCAAAATACTGGAAGCCTTGAAACTTTATGGAGCCAATATTAACATTAAGTCAAACTGCATTATCGTTGAAAAAAGCGAAGCAAAACCTTTTGAATTTGATGATTTGAACACCCACATCATGGATGAGTACGAATTTTTCACCGCACAAAAAGAAAAGAAGTCTAAAAAAATCCCAAAAATTGCACTAAAGACAGATGATGTTCAAGCTCCAGTTCTTGAAGAAGAGCCTATTTTAGATTATGATGAGGCGTGTAAACAAAAAGGCATTTATGCGCCTTTTCTTGATAGCTTGATTATTATTGATGAATGTCATTTGTATTTTGAAGATAAAACGGATGAGCCAAAAATACGTTTTCTCTCATATCACCGTCACTTTAATATTGACATTGTTTTAATCACACAAGGTAAAAACCTTATCCATAAAAAATATCTCTCTTTTGTTGAATCTATGTATAAGGCACTCCCAGGTGCGAAACGTATTTTTTCAACTCGCTTTAGGTATCGTCATTACGCTTCTTATCAGGAATATTCTCAAAATATCATTGGTACTATTTCCATATCGCTTGAACCTAAAGTATCAGAACTTTACAATTCAGGCGCTAATAAAATCTCACCATCCATGTTAAAGAAATTTTTATTGCCTCTTATCGCTCTTTTATTTCTCACTTTTTTGGGCTATAAGAATTTTATTAGTGAACGCTATTCTAACCAAACTGAAGAGCCACAACCAGTACAAAACGCACCAATAGAACAGCAAACATCTCAACCTATTGAACAACAACCAAAACAAAAAGAGGTTAATTTGGATGAAAAAGACACTTCTAAACATCCCTTTTTCTCTGTTTGTTGTTTTAAAAAATCATGCAATTTCAAAGGGATAGATTATAGTTTTGATGAAACTACAATGTATAAATTTATCAATGCGTTTAATTGTAAAGTTATCATCCCTGATAATTCTGACCCTCTTTTTACTGTGTATGTGCTTCGTTGCGATAAAGACTTACAAAAAGTTTTAAATCTCTACTCTAAAAATACAAATTCATTACAGGCGGTTAATAATGAAGAAACTACTACTACTTCTTTTCTTAATGCTAAGTAGCATTTACGCAAAAGATTATCAAGCCATTAAGCTTGTTGATATGGCGCAATTAGTCTCTAATGGTACAGGCCGAAATATTGTCATTTCAGATACGGTTCAAAAAGATTTTAGTGTATACATGCCAAATTTTGATTGGCTTGATTCTAAAATTTCAGTTAAGTTACTTTTTGAGATTTTACATGTAAACCAGTTGAGCTATAAAGAGTTTGATAATGTCATTCTCATTTATAAAGAGCTTCCCAAAGAAGAAGAGATAAAATTAGATGAAGAAAAGCCTATTTTAACTCCTCATGTCATTAAGTATCAGTATCTCACACTTAAAGAGTTACAACCTTTTCTAACTTCTTTGTATCCTGAACTTAAATTTTCATATCTTAAAAATCGTGTTTTTTTCTCATCAACTGAAGAAGATTACAGCACTATAAAAACACATATTGAAACTTTAGATAGTAGTTATTTACAGGCAAATTTATATTTTAATGTGATTTCAACAACCAATTCACTCTCAAAAGATATAGGTACAGATTTTAAAATGGATATTCAAGAAACAGATAGATATATAGGATTATTGACATCATCCGTTAAATTTGAAACCACATTGACTGACCCACGTAATTTTTACGCATTTATCAATCTTTTAAGTAGTAAAGGTTATTCGAAATTGATTCAAAACCCTAGCGCAACGGTGCGTGATGGTGGTGAAACTGTACTAGATAGCATTACGAGTATTCCTGTGCTTCAAGCAACGACTAGCTCCAGTTCTACCCTTGCAACAACTCAAAATACCTATAAGTATGATGATGTAGGGTTAAAGCTCAATATTACGAATGTTTTTATCACAAATGATGTTTTTACTTTTGACCTTGAGATAAATATAGAGAGTATTTTAGATAAATCAACCACGCCCACTATCGCAAAGAAGAAACTAAAAACAACCATTTCACTAAAAAATAATGAACCGTTTATTATCGCTGGTCTTAATTCGACTGATGATGTTGAAACTATAACCAATATACCCATCATTGAATACATACCCATCATAAACAAACTGACAGAGCATAAAACAACATCAAACAAAAATGAGACTTTTACAATCGTTTTAAATACGGATTTTTTTAAAAACAATATAGAAAGTGTTAAGGAATAAAGGGTTTCAGCGCAGACAAACAAATCACAAAGGCAGGGCGCTTGCGCACTGCCTTTGTGATTTTGCGCGGTCTGCTCTTGTGTCATTACTAATAAAAGTTCGCCGAAGGCGTTTATAAAGAAAAAAGGATAAAAAATGGCAATAGCTATACGAAAAGGTGAAGAGGTATATTTTAACTATTCCACACTTTTGGAGGAATGTAATTATCTTTACGGTGTTTCTCCTCGCATGAGAAAAGATGTCATGGAAAAATTAGACAAACAAAAAGATTATTTAAAAAACACTTATCTACAAATTGATGGAGAAATAACAAAAATTAGTCTTTTTGATTTATCTAGTTCTGCAAATGTTCAACCCTCTCGCTATCATGGTGAAATATGGAATCGTGTTACAGCACTTCAAAAATATGCTAGTGATATAGGTTTTAGTGTTCCTGTGTTCATGACAATTACACCACGCTCATGCAATAAGCCTACAAAACAAATTCAAATGAAAAAAAACATGTATAAGCTTGTTGATAATAAAAACTTTTCAGGCTTTACGGATGGCTCTGTGGACTATGTAAAACAGTCTATTCAGTACATTAGTAAAACATGGAGTGCTTTTACCCGTCAAAGAGTTTGCACGGATATTAAAAAGAAGTATGGTGAACGTATGATTTTTATGCGTACCTATGAGCCACATATTGACGGTACACCTCATGCTCATCTTGTCGCTTTTATTCCTCCTGAATTTAAAGAGCGTTTTGTCAATGTTGCTAAGGGTTATTTTTCTGATTCAAAGTTTGATATTAAAACTGAATTTGATGGTGATAGAGGTGGAGTTATCGCCTACATTTTAAAGTATATTTTAAAGTCTTTTGAAAATGCAAAAGATGGTAAATTAGATACCGTCGCTTGTTGGTATGCTTATCATCAAATTAGACGTTTTACAACTTCTCGCACTTTAGTTCCTCTTTCTGTTTTTAGAAGAGTTCAAAAAGTTGAATTTCTTCAAGATATGTACAAAACAACCAAAGAGTATAAAAAGGGGCATTTTGAAGTTGCTCTAGCATATCATCCTTATGCGCCTGTTTATAAGGATTTGTCAGATTTAAAAAGTCAAGATTATAAGATAGCGACAATTTCTGTGATTGTTGATGATGGTGAAAATACGTCTTTTCAAGTCATTTATGAAAAAACGTTCAATATAGATTTTTTTGTACCTGATAAAAAACGTCCAGGCAAAATAAAAGCTATTGTTCATCATTCTAAGTCTGTACCCGTGCATATCAAAGGCGATTTACGTCAGTTTTATTATAAAGACGGTGAACTTTTTGAAGTTGTACGCTCAATTAACAATTACTCAAAATGGGAACTTCTCCAATATTATCACTCCCTCGACCCTTTTACATGTAACCCCCAGCATTATCACCTTGTTAGGAATCATGCAATTAAAAGAGGATTGATTCAAGGTGAGCCAAAGTCTCTTAATTATTTTTCATCAGATTTTCAACTAGGAGCATAAAGTGGAACGTCTTTTAACCAAAGTTATTTATTTTTATTTTTTTTGTCTTGTTATTCTTATTTCTTTGTGTGTTTATTATTTTTTAGGCGCATAAATGACTTTCCAAAAATACGCAGATTTATACATCAAACTCAATGAGGACGATTGGAAGCCATCATAT
>SAAR01000235.1 GCA_009916335.1 Erysipelotrichia bacterium
TCCAGGCGTGCTCCTTCAACCGCTCGGACATCTGCCCACTTTTGTAGAAGGCGATTTTAGTCAAAAATGGCTTAAAGTGTGATTGTACTACACTAAAATGGTTAGAAAGTGTAGTTATGAAGCCTCAAAAATGCCTCGCTTTCTTCACTGTATGTTTCCACTGCCAATAAGTTTCCATGGATATTGAAAATATGCTTTTCCCCATCAGGATGGAAAAGAATGTAAAGATGAATTTTCCCCCACATTTCAAGATAGCCTTGTGTCATTGCATAATGCTCTTTGATACAGTATACCACATAGGCTTCAATACTTTCTTTTGATTGATTGAGAAAAGCTTCTTTGGGCAACATCATACGACGCTTTGAATCCATTAATGCCAATACAAAGAGTGGTTCATTCACCCTTTTAAAGTATGTTTCCATGAAAAGATAGGGTGTTTTCATAGCTTCTAACTGTTGTATTGCATTTAGTAAAGGCTCATAATAATGCTTTTCAATCGATAAAATCTCACATAGTGCCTCAAGAAATGTTCTGTTTGTATGCACATAATCATAATCTGTTGAGGCAAGCCATGTTTGCAGTACTTTACATGTAAGTAATGAATTTAACTTGATTATTCCTTTTGAAATCACATGATATCCAAGTTCTTTTACTAACACTGAAACCGCTTTATTTTCAAGTTTAATGTTAATTTGTTCTATTAGAGTGGGCATATTTTCCCTCCATGGGATTACTCAAAGTTTTACTCTTCTATATATGGCTTAATCTTCCTTTTTTTTAGTCGACATACACATCTTCTAGGTACAATTTTACTTTTGATTTGCGTAATGGCAGAGATTTCAATTTTACATACGAGTTCTCTCATAACCTCCATCGTTTTAACCATTTTTTCTAATGTTGAATCACCTTCTGTTTGTATATGTGATGAATATCTTTTTGACTTTTCAATTTGCTCCTGTAAAATTTTCTCTATTTCTAAAAGTTCGTTTTTGGCTTGATCTTCAATTGAAATTTCACCTAGTTCTTCTTTGTGAAAAAGCTCTTTAATATGTTCAATTTCTTTGACTAATGCTTGTTCTAAACTTTGAAATGGCATAGTGTTCCCCTTGGTTGATTTTTTATAAAAAGTTTTTACATCTCCAAATAATTTTTGAGCTTTCTTCCTATTTTTGGATTTTTAATCTTTTTAATGGCAGATGTTTCAATCTGGCGTACTCTTTCCCGTGTTATACCCATCGTTTTAGCAATTTCTTCCAATGTAAAATCTCCAACGGTGCGTATATTTGAAGAAGATCTTTTTAATTCTTCAAGTCTATTCTGCAAAGTTGCTTCGATCTCTACAAGTTCATTTTTAGCTAACGTATCAATTGAAATTTCACCCATTGCTTCTTTTCTAAAGAGCTGTTGAATATGTTTGATTTCTTTGATTAACTCTTGCTCTAAAATTTTAAACGGCATAGTGTTGTCCTTGATTTAGATTCTGGGCATAGAGATTTATTTCTATACATATATATAAAAAGCCAAGGTGTGATTTTGTTAATAGTAAAAGGTGATTTTTTGATTTTTTAATGAAAAATGTAACAAAGCTACCCATTATTTCGGGTAGCTTGTCCACCTGTTAAGAAGAGGAAGACTAATTTATTGATGAGCTAAATCTTCACTTTATCCGCTTAGCCATTTTTTCTACATAGCCCAAAAGTGCCATTTTGAGTGGTTTTCCTGCGGAATAATCAGCAGGGAGAAGTTGTTCTGCTCTTTTAGATTCTATTGCCAACTGATAACCTTCATTATAGGGCTTCATGGTGGCTTGTTCATCTATCGTGCCATCAGCACGTTTGATTTCACGGTAAACAGCTATAGACGTTCCGCCACTTTTATTGATAAGTGAAAAAGCGGGTATATCGGTTTGTCCATCTCCAAGGAAGATCATATTTTCAAAAGGGATACGAAGATTTTTGCTCACTTCATTAACCTTAGATGGGTTGTCGCCTCTTGTAGGTGAAACACCTTTTGCGATCATATAAATCTTTTGCGTTTTAATGGTATGCCCAACAGTCTCTTTGATATATGCTAACTTTCCATGCTCATCTTCATCAAGGGAACACGCAAATATCTCCTTAAAGTGGTCACTCAAATTGTGTTCATCAAAAGCACCTTGAATCATCTCAGTGATGCCACCGCTAATACAGTAATACTCTAACTTGATATTCTTGTCCCTATGCTCTTCTTGCTCAACAATCATCTGCAAATCATCAAAGATAGAATGGCTTCCATCTCTTCGGCTCAAACCGTCGTAAAGATTGACTTTTTTACCGTACTCGTATAGCGTTTGATTGTTAAGTGCATATTTTGGGTCTCGTTTTCCATAATCAATGAAGGTTTTTAAATAGGCATGCTCCATGTCATACCCTTGAGTAATCTTTTGAGCACTTTCAGCCCAAAATACTTTTGCCTCGACGCCCCAATCATCAAAGATAACCTCTTGTTGAAACTTTGGGGAGAGCGTAATATCAAAATCAAATATGATAGCTATAATATTGGACATCTTGACCTCATTTGTATTTAAAATTAAGGGTTAATTTTTATTTATATTATTTTAGCTTGTCTTTTAAATCTTGCGTATATTTAACATTTGGCAGTAGCATGGCTCCTGTGTTCTTATTGCCTACTAGCAAGACTTTCTTTTCATTTTCTAACCATAAAGTTCCTAATAGCCATGCGATATAAGCATCAAGATAATCGTCATTTTTAATCTTATCTATCGTTATTATTGTTTCTCTCAATAATTCTATAGTTAGTTCTTTTAATGTTCCTTTGCTTCTTTTATAATCCCAATCTGGTCTTTCCTTATGATCTTCTTGTAGCCAAAGCCACAAAGCAAGAGCTGGATGAACTTCAACAACATATTTGCCTTTTAAAGGTTTTTTTTGCTCTATCGTAAGTTGTTCAGTGATCAGCTGAAATGGTAAATTAGATTGAGGAGTCTCTGGTTGAAAAATTTGTGGAAGCCCTAGGCAATGTTGAGTAATCGCCCAATGAGGACATCCAGCATAACCCATAGTGGATATTCCTTTAACTTGAATTGTGGCATTAATCAATTGTTCTATTTTTCTTTGGTAAAACGGGTTATATTTTTCTATTTTTTGATTGAAATTAGTTGGCATACCTCCTGTCAAAGGTGCATCCCAGCATATCAATGTATCTTCTTTGACTTTATCGAGGTATTCTTGTTTCAAGTCAATAGCAGAAATCTCAATAAACTGCTCACCATCATAAATAACCGTTTTTTTTGAAGGAGCTGGGTCGATACCTATAACTTTCATCACTATCACCATCCTTTTTTTGACGATGATAGCATTCTGCTACTTAAGTTTAATCACATATATATGATTGTTTTAGGTTTATTCTTGCAATAGAATATTTTATGAATAATTTTAAAAATTCTGATGAATACAAGCAATATATGGATAGCTTAACTGATAAGATAAAGCTTTTTCGCAAAGATAAGAAGATAAGTCAGTTGGCATTGTCTAATATTTTAGACCAAAATTCAACATCATTCATAGCACGCATAGAGCTAAGGAAAGATGGACATAATTATAGTTTTGCCCATCTACTCATGATCGCCAAAGCTCTAAATATAGATATTAAAGATTTAATTCCTTCGAGCTTATAGTTTCATCGTCCCAAATTGATGATTCCACAAACAACTCTTTTTTTTCACTTATAACTGAATACACACTACATCTTTTATTCTTCTTCACTTCAACATATTGCGCATATTTCATAACCTGATCAAAATTGCTAGCAGTCAAGCCTCTAATAGAATTTGTTAAATCACTTTTCGTTTTTGGTTCGTGTGATTTTGCAAGATAAGTATGTATTTTTTCTGCCAATTGTTGATGAAAATTCTTGAATGATCCCATCTTGAAACTATTACTTGCATTTTGAAGTGTCTCTTCATTAAACGTGTTATGCAAAGAGTTTATAAAATAATCGGCAAGCTTTATTCCAATTTCCATGTATGTTTTGTTTAGTATGAAATCAAATTTTTTTTGTTTAAACGCACAATCGTATATCTGACAAATTACTGCATACTTAATAGCACTCGTTGCTTGACGCATCACGCTTGCAGACAAACCTTGACCCGAGCATAATTTTGCATTTTCAAGCATTTCGACTGACTTCATATTAAACCAAGACTTATAAACATTTTTTGCATCTTCACTAATGCAACATTCTCTTGGTTCAAATGCGTGAAATGACTTAAAATCTACGCTCAATTGGTTCAGAACTTCAAGAGATGTATTTTGAAAGATGCTGGAATCCACAGACTGTTTACTGTCAAAAGCTTTTAAAGGGGACAAGCTTTCAAGTGGTATTTTTATGATATTGAATCTATTTAGAAAACCGCTAAGGAAGTCTGACACTTTAACGTCTGAGTGAAACCACTCTTCATTAGTAGCGGCGATAATCGAAAGGAATGGATTCAAAATAACAATACTCTCGCCCATTCCATGAACACCAACAATATCTTTTGAATACGGTTCACAATCATATAAAGCTGTTATGGAGGCTTTTGTTTCCTGATTTTTATTTAATTTTGTCAAAAATTCTGACGCCTCATCAATAAGAAGCAAAGCACCATGACTTGAATTTTCTAAAAATTTTATCATTCCTTGAAAAGAAGAGCCTGCACCAAGCACAAATCTATTAGAAGCTATTTTAGTTTCTTTCGCTTGTGCCTTGTTTTTAGCTTCTACTGTAATTTCAAGTAACTTTTTTTCAACTTTTCCAATAATTATATTTCTTAGAAATTTAATTGTTGTGCTCTTTGAGCTAATCGTACTTGGTGCAACAATTAACGTCCACACATTAAGTCCTAGCTTATTGGTTGCACCATCCATGGTATAAACACGCGAACCAATGACTGAACTCATAAAAGATAATGCCGTTGATATGATTATAGGCTCTGCA
>SAAR01000236.1 GCA_009916335.1 Erysipelotrichia bacterium
TTATAACCGTATTTATGGGTTGTTTGTTTTTTCTTTCTTGTATATTTTTTGTTTTCTATATATACATCTCCTTTATCACTAACTAAATACTTTTCTTTATATCTTACTACTTTCATTATTTTTTTCCTCTTTCTTTAACTATATGTATTATTATATCAAAAAAACTCTAAGCCGTCCAGCCTAAAGTCTTATATGATGTTATTTTTCTTTCAATTTATTCTTGAACCAAATAATGCGTTCTTTGAACCAAGCGTCAACTCCTTCAGGACGTAGCCATTTAGCTTGTTTTACTCCGTTCTTTTCCATAAACTCAAATACTTTTTTATGTGATGTTTGGTAGTCATCAATAAAGTCAACCAGTCCAAATTTAGAATTAAACTTACTAAACATTTCAAGTGTTTCGATGTAGCTATCTTTCAAAAGTTCCGTGTCAAGCAATTTTTGGGCCTTTTCAGCACGTTTAGCAAGTCGTTCGTTAGCTTGTTCCAGTTGCTCCTTTTGTCGCTGTAAGCTCAAATTATGGTTGATGTAAGCAATTTGCTGTGCATGTCGTCCAAGTTTGCCTTGTGTATTAAGCTCAATCAGTTTAGCCATTCCCTCGCCAAGAATTTCATCAGCAACAAAGTTATACTTGTATTTCTTGTTTGTATTGCGTACGTAGTTGTCAAGCGTTTGTTTGATTTTAAGTTTTTTGTGTAGCTCTCTTAATGTTGTCGATTTAATACTCCCTCATATATTTTACCAAACTTCAAAGCGTTAATTTTAACTAGCTGTTTCAAGTCTGATATAAATTGCTGTTCTCCGTCAAAGTCAAATGGCATTGATACATTTTCCTTGATCCAAGTGAAAGCTCCGTCAAAGTCTTGTCTTAGTAAGCTCATTTTATCCACGATGTCGATAATTTGCTCTTTTTCCTCTAGCGTATACATATAATTTCATAACCTTTTACATTTTTCTTCCCTTTTTTAATTTCTCCACTTAGATATCCAACATTATGCCCCAAGAAAATACTGGCTAAAGATAACGAACGAAAATGTTTTATTTCTCCATTTTTTATCAGGTAAACACCTTGCGAACAGTTATTTAAACCTGTATCTAAAGCGTGTAACATATTTTCGCTATATGTACACCACTCTAAATTATCTATATTATTATTTTTCTTATTTCCGTCGATATGATTAACTGTATCTTTTACATTTTCGGGATAGAAAGCAATCATCAAAAGTCTATGTATAGTTTTTGTATATTGCTTTCCGTTTATATAGAGTTTAACAATATAATATCCTTGTGGGTTTACTTGAGGTTTTAAAATTCTTTGTTTCCAAATTCTAACTTGTCCGTCACTTCTTACGGTCTTTTTACCGTTTTTAGTTCTTATATTCCCTTTGTTTGAAATCTCATATCCTTCAAATCCTTTTATATCTTTATATATTTCTTTCATACTCAGAAAGGGAGATCCTCTGTATTAACTTCAATCGGTTCAGCTCCTCCAAATAAGTCCTGTTTAGCTTGTACTTGACTATTATTATCATTAGGGATAAATACTTTTTCAACCGTAGGAAAAACAAAGTTATAATTTACATATTCGCCTGATTCCTTAGCTTGTACACGCCCGCTTACTGTTACCGTGTCGCCTAATTGAATGAAGTCAGGCAAGAATGCTGAACCATAAGCAACTTTTACGCTAGAGCCTTTTTCTTTTTCAAATAGTGGAACTGAGATAATTTTCTTATCGCCTTTTGCTGTGTTTACTATGCGTGTATTTTTTTCGTTCGCTTGTGCTGTAACTGTGATGATTGCCATTTAATTATTCCCCTTTTTCTGCTTCTTGCTGTGCTAACCAAATCGTCATGATGTCGGTAATTTCTTTTTTAGTCTTATTTTTCAAGCTATCGATATTTTGATATCCTAGTTGTTCGGCTCGTTTAATAAGTGGCTGAATCTCTCTAAGTCTTTGCTTTTCAGCTTCAAGTTCTTTCTGTTCTTCTGTCAAGTCAGGTAAATCTTCATTCATATAAATATATAAACCTAAGCCATGTCTAGCGATTGCTTTAACCAAACAGCGTTGAATTGCTTTATTCACGTCCATTGAAGTAATTTTTTCAATAGGAATTGACTGGTTACGATAATCCATTACTGGTAAATTTTCGATATGCTCTAAGCCTTCAATTGTAACTCCAACCTCAACCCAAGCTGTACGACCGTCTGTGTGATAATTCCAATCATCTTTATTCTTATAAATCTTGTTTGTTGATTCAGGATATACTTTTTTTACTTCTGCCCAAGCAAATGCCCAACTAAGATAATCTAAATTATTCTTTTTACTTTTCTTGTCATTTACATTGATAACACTTAGTGTTTCAAATACGCTCATTTAAGACAACCTCTTCTTTCCAGCCTTGGCTTTTAAGTTTTTCTACTTGCTCACGACCATATTCAGAGAAGTCAAAATCTGATGCACATTCTTTTGATAAAGTATTAAACAAATATCCGAAGTAAAGTTTACCTTTCTTACTTGTATCATCTACTTCATTAAATTCTAAGTACATTACCGACCATTTTTCCTTTGGTTTGAGGTCTGAATAGCCTGTATCTGAAAGCTCATAAAAGTTATCTTTCTCTTTTTTAAGTTTTTCAGTAACTTTTCTTACAACTTCTTCAATCTGTTCTTCATCAAACTTGATGTTAAATATTGCCATTTTCTCCTCTTTCTATAATAAATACATCGCCTTGCCTTGTAATTTCGATATTATATTTAAGCATTGGTAAAATATATCCGTCGTCCCATTAGTTCCATAAGTCGTTTATTAAGCCATATAAGCACTCGTTAGGTTCTGCCTTATACTTTGTTACGTTCATTTCTTCAAGCTCTTTAGACAGCTTTCTGACACCTCTAGCATAATGTTTACTTGCTTTTTCTCCGGCTCTTAAACTTTTGTAATTGCTTTTCATATATGAACTCTCTAATATCTTCTTTCTGCTGTTTTTCCTCTTTATCAGACCAGCCAACTTTTTGACCTTTTCGCTTGCCGCTTTGATAAACTCGTCTGTTATCTTCTGGAAAGCCATTTTTCTCGAAGTATATTCTAGCATATTCAAAATAATTCAAGCTATTGATGTACTGCTGACTGTCCTTTTTGTGATAATTAAGAGTTATCAATCGCCTTTCAGCTAGAGATTCAAAAGATGTTATCATACTTCTTCTTTATAGAATCCTAAGTTTTCAAGTGCCACATATTCCTTACTATTTTTTTCTACTTCTTTCGCTCGTTCAACACTATTTGTTAATTGTGCTTGCACGCCATTATAATATAAACGGTTCAAGCCGCTAACATCAGAAAAATTATGAAACTTAAATTTAGGCACAATGACTTCATAACCATTAATAATGGCATTTAACATTTTTTCTTTCTCATCAAGAGTAAACGGTATTTCTTCATCAGGTCCGAAAATAGTTCCGTAAAGTTTTTCATTACCATCTTTAAGATTATAACTGAAACCCCAACGAGAAATATAATGAAATGCTTTAGCTTTATCTCCAAAAGTTCCAAGAAATTCAGCTTGTTCTTGCGTTAATTTAACTACCATTTGTTAGTTCTCCTTTATTTCTATATATACTATTATATCGAATTACTTTCACTTTGTCAAGCATTAGATGTTATTTTTTTATTTATTTCTGCTTTTAATTGCAAAGCTCTAACTAATGCACGCTTAGAATAATCATTTTCGCAAGCTGTATGCAACTTTTTTGACTGTCTGACTAGAAATTCAGCACGATTAAGCCATACTTTGAAAAGTTCATCATTGTGCCATTCAGCTTTTATCATTTCTTCCAATGCACGATATAGCCAGCCGTAGACTTCGGCATGCAAATTAATCGCCTTGTTCTCATAATTGTTCATTTAACGTTCTCTTTGTGCTTTCTGCAATCTCTTTGCTTGGTGTAATTAATATAGGTGTGTATCCGTCTCTGTGCATATCTTCTTATATTTTTTCATAACCCAAAACTATTATATAATCTAACCCTCCAAAATTAATTTTTCCTTCTTTGCTAAGTTTAAATACATAATATTTATCACTCATTTTCTGTTACCTTTCCTTGTCCTTTAGCTAAGTCTAAGAAATCCTGTGCCGATTCTTTTGTTGTTTCTATTGGAGTTTCTGCCTTGACTTTTTCCACTAGTTCACTATCAGGTTCTTTTTTCGATTTATTGACGCAAGTAAATACTGAATCAACGTAAGAAAAGTTTAAATCATCATCAAACTGATATCCACGCGCTTTGACTGATAACTTAGAGAAGTCGTTACGCTTACCACGTTTAGGGCTTAGCATTAACATAAATTCCGCCCAAGCTGTAAGAGTAGAACCACCTAAGGCATCGCTAGGCTTTACCATATAGGCTTTGTCGTCCATTGAATTTGCATAAGCTGATTTGTTTGCATGAGCTACTAACAAGAAAGTTACATCTTGGAAAAGTAACTTTAAGCGTGTAATTCTTCTAAGCATTGGTTCAAAGTCTTTACTATAAAGGATATCTCCATTTCGCAACATGGTCATTAAGTTATCCAAGATCACAAATTTTATATCATTTTCTTTGATGTACTCATATAATAAATTCATGTGGTGCGAATCATCAAGCATGAACTCTCCGCCTGTCAAAAAATGCAAGTCTTCTGGTGCAGTATCTTTATTTCTAAGCCTTTTGTTTAGTTCTCTGTCAGTATCCTCGTTATCTATATATAGAGTTTTGCTACGTTTAGTATCATAACCGAAAAAAGGTAGTCCTTGCGATACCATTAAAGCCATGTGCATTGCTAGAGAGCTTTTAAACGACTTAAACGGCGCTACTAATATGCCAGCCTGTGAACTTGGCATTAACGTATCAATAAGCCAGTCATCTTTTAAATTTATTAAGTCTTCACGCTCTTTCAAGTGCTTTGCTGTCTGTACTTTATTAAATAGGCTAGTC
>SAAR01000237.1 GCA_009916335.1 Erysipelotrichia bacterium
GTGTAGTGGTTAACATGCCTCCCTGTCACGGAGGAGATCGTGGGTTCGAGTCCCATCTAGACCGCCAGTAAAACAATGAAGCCTTGAAATAAAAAAGGCTTTTTTTTATGCTTACAAACGCATATGGCGTAAAAATGGCATATCCTATTTTAACTCGTTTAAGAAATTTGTAATTACCATATTGGAAGTTTCGAATAAATGTGGATATGTTTTTAAGGCTGTTTCTATTGTATTTTTGATTCTACTAGCAATTACAGGTAATGGCAGATAGTTCAATAAAGCCATTTGAAGAAGATTTTGCTGAGTATAAGATTTCTACTGCATACGATGGAAAAGTGTGTCCTATATGTAGAGGCGTTACTGACAAAATATTTAAAATGGCAGATAGATAGGATAGCAAATACTGAATTTCCACTGTTTCATGCATGGTGTAGACGTACGTTTGAAATTGTAGTTGAAGATTGGGATAAATGATTGATGATTATGTAGAGAAATATGGCGATAAAGATAAATCAAATAAAGTTACATTACATTTTAAATTAGATATTCAATTTTTTACAAAGAAATCATTAGATTATAAAACAATACTTCTTCCTAAAAAGGAGTATGCAATACTTATCTCTGAATTGAATACAAATTTAACTAGCGAACAAAAGCAATCATCTGTAAAAAGTAAACCAATTGGTGATTACGTTTGCTTAGTCGAAAACAATGGGTATAATGATTATAGAGTTATTAGTAAGAAGCCGATTAAAAAAATAGGAGATGATTGATTATGAAAACAAAAATAGATAAAGAATTGCTAGAAGAATTAAAACATATTTTTAACGATAATGATTTTTTTATCGGTGTTTTTAGTTTTGCTAGCAGTCAAAATGCCAGAAAAAAAATAATCGATTATATCAAAAAGAAAGACAATGTAACACCAGAAGAAATTACATTACTAGCACTTGAGTTACAAGATACTAAATAAACATTTAGCACGTTATGAAGATGTGCTTTTTTATTGGAGGAAACATGAAAAAACTATTATACTTTTTTGCACCTTGGTGTAATCCATGTAAATTTGCAGATAAAGAAGTAATTACACCATTAACAAGAAACATCGGAGAAGAAAAAGTAGAGCGTATCAACGTTGAATTAGAGCCACACAGAGCAGATTTGTACAATGTAGATAAATACCTACTGCGATCATTATTAACGAAGGAAAGAAGGATTATCAAAATGCAGGAGTAATCATAAACATAAAAGAATAGGAGAAGTTAAAGAGAAAAAATACTCTATCAAAAAAACATTATTTATGAAATGAATCTTTCAAATTTTACTTTTACTAGTATCCCCCCATTTTTTACACATTAAGACACTTATTCGCCAATAACGTTAACTAATATCTTACATTAAAAGTAATACTTTACAGTTAGCAATTTCTTAAAAAAATAAAAAAATTTGAAAAAAATTCTAGTTTTTTAATTTTTTGGCATATATATAAGTGAGGGGGTTATAGCCATGTACATTGTAATTAAGTTGCTAGTAGATAACGATAGCGTAAAAGAAGATGTTTTCAACCATTACCAAAAGGTATTCACTGATGAAACAAAACGCTGTGCTGAATACATGCAAAAAAAGAACAAAGAATTAGAATTGTGGAAAGTTTCTAGTTATATTCATTATTCATCAAGGTATGCATTATTAAGAGAGGCAAAAAAACTCACACAACTAAAGAAATTTAACGAACATTCAATTGTAATACCAGTCTGGAGTAACAAATCATACGTTTTAAGCAATGATCGCATTCGCCTATTGTATGGAGAGAGTTATCAGCTTCCTTATGTAGACTTACGTTTGCGTATACGCGACTATCAATTAGAGCAACTAAAAACTTGCAAATTATATAGTGCAAAACTCAAAAAAAGCAATCAATACTGGTATGTTTATATTACTGCCAATAAACAGGAAAAACCAAAAACAAAAAGTAATATAAGTATGGGCGTTGATTTAGGAATACGAGTTCCTGCAGTATGCGTAACTTCTAATAATCATGTAAAATTTGTTGGAAATGGTAGATACATACGCTTTATAGAAAGAAATTTAAAAGCAAAATATCGCAAACTAGATAAAGCCAAAAATAAAAAAGCCATTAAAAAAATGAACCACAAACTAGCGAATATTAAATTCCACCTTGATCACGAATATTCAAAAACCATTATTAATTTTGCCATTGAACATAATGTATCGCTCATCAAATTAGAAAAATTAACAGGAATACAAACAAAAATGGTAAAAAAACGCATGAAAAAAGAATTTCTTTGGTCCTATTATCGCATGCAAACCTATTTAGAACAAAAAGCACATATGAATGGTATTCAAGTATCCTATGTTCCTGCAGGCTATACCTCAAAGCGATGCCCCAATTGCAAACGGCTAAATAATCCAAAAGGGAGGAATTATAAATGCCGTTGTGGTTATCAAAGACATCGTGATTTAGTTGGTGCAATTAACATCTTAAATAGCACTACGATCTAAATGATCAGCCTTAAATGCCAGTGGCACAGTTTAAGGACGGGTGATAGAGCACCCTTTACCAAACTTCTACCCCGTGTTAAGGAGGGGTGCTCTATCCAACTCAAAGGGTAGGGTACCACTTTTTTTAGATTAGTGTAACTTAGCTTATTTTGTGTTATGATATTTTATATGAGGTGAGCTTATGAACAAAATTTTAATTGTTGAAGACGATGTTACATTAAGAAATGAATTAAAACTATTTTTAAATAACAATGGCTATGAAGTAGAAATCCTTGCTGATTTCCAAAACGCACTCACACAAATTTTAGCTAAAGAATATAACCTTATTTTAATGGATATTAATATTCCTGGCTTAAATGGTGAATATCTATGTCGCGAAATCCGCAAAAATAGCACAGTACCCATTGTTATGGTAACAAGTCGCAATAACGAAATAGACGAAATTATGAGTATGAGTTATGGTGCTGATGATTACATCACAAAGCCATATAATCCTCAAATCCTTTTGGTCCGCATTGAAGCCATCTTAAAAAGGGTCAATCGAGCAAACGTTGTGAGCATCACATACAAGGATTTTAAATTAAACCTGTCAAAAAGTGTCATCGAAAGAGCAACAGATGAGATTGAGCTAAGCAAAAATGAAGCAAAAATCTTATATTTTCTATTAAAGAATAAAGGAAGAATTATCGCCAGAGAAGAGATTATGGATTTTCTATGGGGAAGTGATGAATTCGTAGATGACAACACTTTAACCGTTAACATTAACCGTCTACGCCGAAAATTACAGGATATTGGCTACGAAGATATTATCGAAACTAAACGTGGTCAAGGATACATGATTGTATGAAATTAAAAGATTATCTAAAAGATCAAATAATCCCCATAATCCTGTACATATTAATGCTTCTATTTATTCTTTGGATCTTATTGGTATTTTCACTCCCTGCTTTTGTAAGTATTATCATCTTATTTTTATTAATTAGCACCGCCTTTTTAATTTTCGCTTACAACTACTGGAAAAGAAAGTCCTTTTTTACACAACTATTTAATGACATCGAAGAACTAGACCAAAAATACCTTATTCATGAATTAATTCGTGAACCAGATTATTATGAAGGACAGCTTTTGTACGCACTTATTGCACAGATAGATAAGGCAACTCTCGATTATTTAAACGCATACAAATTCATGATAAATGACTTCAAAGAATATTTGGAATTATGGATCCACGAAATAAAAATCTCATTAGCATCTGCTTTTTTAATCGTTGAAAACAACAAAGATAAAATCAGCACAAACATGATAGAAGAATTGAATCGCATTGAGAAATTAGTTGAACAAGTATTATTTTACGTTCGCAGTGAAAACGTAGAAAAAGACTATGCAATTAAACAATGCAATCTTGAACAAATTGTGAAAGACGTCATCAAAGGGAATCGCAGAACTTTTATTAATAAAAAAATTGCATTGCACATTGATTGTCTTGATATAATCGTTATGAGCGATAGCAAGTGGCTAACTTTTATTTTAAATCAAATTCTTGATAACGCCTTAAAATACAGTAAAAACACAGATGCCTATATTCATATATTTGCCAAAAGAAATAAAGATAGTGTTTCTTTGCACATCGAGGATAATGGCATAGGCATTTCCCAAAATGACATAAATCGTGTCTTTGATAAAGGATTCACAGGGGAGAACGGTCGCAAAACTTACAATTCAACAGGTCTAGGTTTATATTTATGTAAGAATCTTTGTGAGAAACTACATCATAAAATTACGATTGATTCTACATTACATCAAAAAACAATCATCACGATTGTATTCCCTATAGGCACCTATACGGCAATTAGTAAACGCAACCTTACAACAATGTAAGGTTTTGTAATATTAATAAATGGAACGAATTTTTATATATCCTTATAATGAATATTGTTGAAGGAGGAAATGGTATGAGTAAAATACTACAAATCAAAAATATCGAAAAATATTATGGAAATAAAGGAAACCTTACCAAAGCAATCAACAATATTAGCTTTGATGTAGAAAGTAAAGAATATGTCGCTATTATGGGGGCAAGTGGAAGTGGTAAAACAACACTTTTAAACTGTATTTCAACTATTGACAAAGTAACGAGCGGTCATATTTTCATCGGTGAACAAGAAATCACACAAATGAAAGGAAATAAATTAAATAAATTTAGACGTGAGCAATTAGGTTTCATCTTTCAAGACTTTAACCTATTGGATACTCTAACAGCCTATGAAAATATTGCTCTTGCACTCACAATTCAAAAAATAAACGCAAAAGAAATTGAAAAAAGAGTCAAAGACATTGCTGAAAAATTAGAGATTAATGATATTTTAAATAAATACCCTTATCAAATGTCAGGTGGGCAAAAGCAAAGAGTCGCTTGTGCAAGAGCGATTATTACAAATCCTAAACT
>SAAR01000016.1 GCA_009916335.1 Erysipelotrichia bacterium
GCATATGCTTTACTAATTCGCTTATCGGCAAATTCCATTAAAGTATCTTGTGTTTTAAATCCTGCATAGTATGGAGAAGGGTGCTGTTCAATAAAGGATTCCACTTCACTCATTAACTGTTTTTCCATACGAAACATTAATTTTGCATTTTCCTTTTCATAAAACTGCGATAGATCATGTGCCACCATAATTTCTTTATTACTAGATTTAGCTGATTTTTTCATCATATCATCATTTTTAACGCAAAGAATTTTACCTTCTGTATACATCATTGGATTACATTCAAAACGTTCCATTAATTCCATGATTTCTTTCATCCACTCTACTTTTAGTTTGAAATAATCATACGTTTGATGATGGATACCATCCCATAATTCAGAACCATTCATACCGATTAAAACATCAAATTGATAAGGCATCTCCCATTCCTTTGCATACTTTTCGATTTCATCTAATGGTCTACCTGACGCAATACCAAAATAAATCCCTTGCTCATGCATATCCATGATTATTTTTTTGGCACGAGGTGTTAATTCCTTATGTGATGTAACTAAGGTACTATCCACATCACATACGACGAGTTGTATTTTCTTCATTCACTAACCTCCTGATTTTTAATCATTATATAATAAATACATTGTAGATGAAAGTATCTCAAGAAAGTTAGATAAAAAAGCTAAGGAAAACTTTTTCTTTCTGTTTTATGTTTAGTAAGGAGCATGGTATAATGATACACAAGAGGGTGATATAAATGAAACAACAAAATATAGTGTTAGTAACAGGAATGTCTGGTGCAGGAAAAACAACAGCTATTAGTATTCTTGAAGATATGGGGTATCACTGTATAGATCAGTTTCCTGTACAGTTAATACATGAATTAGGGAAAATTATTAAAACAGAACATGATCCACGCTATGAAAATTTAGCATTAGCTACAAATGCTTTGGATTATGAAAAGTTTTTAATGTATTTTGAAAATCGAGAAATACCAGTTAGAGTCTTATATTTAGATGCGAGTGATGAACAATTATTGTTACGTTATAAATTTACAAGAAGAAATCATCCTTTTATTGTATTCAATAAAGCGAATACATTAGAAGAAGGAATTGAAGCAGAGCGAGATTTATTTAATAATTTGAAGTATCGTAATGTAGTGCATATTGATACAACAAAGTTAACACAGAAAACATTAAAGGAAAGCATTGAAAATAAGTTTTCTATTTCACAAAAGCAAGGGTTTATTATTTCATTTGTTTCCTTTGGTTATAAACATGGGGTACCGATGGACGCTGATTTAATGTTTGATGTACGTTTCTTACCAAATCCTTATTATATTGAAGAATTAAAAGAATTAACAGGAGATGATAAGCCTGTTTACGATTATGTAATGGATTGTGAAGAAACAAAGGTTTTAATTAAAAAGCTAACTACTTTTTTAGATTATTTATTACCACAGTATAAAAAAGAAGGAAAGAAACATTTAAGTGTTGCGATTGGTTGTACAGGAGGTCAGCATCGTTCTGTTACATTGACCAATTACTTATATGATCACTATAAAGATGAATATTTATGTCATAAAGGACATCGTGATAAGAAGGTGAGATAATGAAAAACGTTGTTGTCATTGGAGGGGGTACTGGATCTTCTGTTATTCTTAGAGGATTCAAATTATTGGATGACATCAAGCTAACAGCTGTCGTAACCGTAGCTGATGATGGTGGGAGTACAGGTAGACTTAGAAAACAATATCAAATTCCAGCCATGGGTGATATACGAAATGTCATGGTTGCAATGGCAGAATCAGAGAGTTTACTAGGGCCATTAATGGATTATCGTTTTGAAGGTGCATTTGATATTGGTGGACATAATTTAGGAAATTTAATGTTAACGGCATTAACGCAAACAACTGGTAATTTTATGGAAGCGATTCAAAAATTGTCAAAAGTATTAAATGTAAAAGGAAGTATCATTCCTAGTACAACACAGGTAGTAACATTAATTGCTAAGATGGAAGATGGAACAATTGTGCGTGGGGAAAGTAATATTCCTAAGTTTCAAAACCGTATAGACACTGTTTTCTATCAAGAGCGAGTAACTGCTAGTAAAGAAGCGATTAAGGCGATTCAAAGTGCTGATTACATTGTGTATGGGGTAGGTAGTTTATATACGAGTATTATACCTAATTTAATTATTCCTGAAATTAGAGAAGCAATTCTAAGCAGTAAAGCAAAAAAAATCTATTTCTGTAATGCAATGAGCCAGCCAGGAGAAACTGATGGGTACACCTTAGAGGATCATGTACAAGCGATATTGAAACATTCTAATGAGAAAGCGATTGATATTGTGGTTGCAAGTGATGATATTATTTCTGATGCTATTCTTAAACGGTATGAACAAAAGGGAAGTTATCCAGTAAAAATTATAGATGAAAATCATCATTTTAGTTTGTATAAAAAAGAATTATTGAAATTTGATGATGGCTTTATTCGCCATGATAGTATAAAGTTAAAACAAGCGTTTGAAGATATTATAAATGAGGAGTGAAGTGTATGTCATTCACTAGTGAAGTGAAAAAAGAAATCTGTATGAATATTTTAGAAGAACATTGTATGAAAGCACAGTTAAGTGCTTTTTTACAGATGTGTGCAACGTTAAACTTCACTAGTGAAGGAATGAATATTACATGCAAAAGTGAAAATGTATCCAGTGCAAAAAGAGTGTATCAATTAGTCAAAGAACTGTATCATGTAGAGATTGAATTATCCGTTATTAAAAAGGTAAAACTGAAGAAGAATAACATTTATGTCATTAAAATAAAAAATAAAGCATTAGAGATATTAAGAGATTTAGATATTTTAGGTGATGTTGGTTTAAAAGAGCACCCAAGTCGTAAGATTGTTGGCAAAGAGTGTTGTGCAAGGGCGTATTTAGCTGGTGCTTTTTTAGCGAGTGGTAGTGTTAATTCACCTAGTACAAGTAATTATCATTTAGAGATTGTGGCAATGAATATAGGCTTAGCAAAGTATATTCAAAAACAGATGATTCGTTTTAATATGAATGCAAAGTTGATTAAACGACGTAATCAAGAAGTTATTTACTTAAAAGCAAGTGATCAAATTAGCGATTTTCTAAAATGCGTAGGGGCAAATGATGCTTTATTTGCATTTGAAGATAGTCGTATTCAGCGTGATTTTATGAATTCATTAACACGTTTAGATAATTGTGAATTAGCAAATGAAATGAAATCTATTAAAGCAGGAAAACAACAATTAGAAGATATTGAGCGAATTGATAATTTTGTTGGCTTAAATAGTTTGCCAAAAAACTTATATAAAGTGGCAGTGCTTAGAGTAGATAATCCAGAAGCGAGTTTAAATGAATTATGCGATATGTATGAGCAGGCATATGGAGAAGAAATTTCTAAATCAGGGATTCGCCATCGTTTAAATAAGATTAAAGATATGGCACAACAGTATAAAACAAGTGTAGAGTGAGCATAGTAATAAGGGTGATGTGATGAAAACAGTAGCACTTATTATGCTTACTCTTTTTTCTTTTTTACATGAAGAAAGATATGAAGTGAGTGATTATCAATGCAGTAACAATCAAATCAAAGTAGAATATGAGGATACATGGTATGACGTATCACTTTTCAATGTGTTTTTAAAAGAAGATAGTGATGTATGTTCTTATTTAACAGGAGACGTTAGTATCGAATTTGATTCTTATGTGAAAATAGAAAATCCTTTAAATGTGTATGTATATGCGAATGATGTACTTTTGCAACAAACATTAATTGATGAGCAATTAGCAAGTATTAAAATAGATAATCCAAAATATAAATATCCATTAATCAAAAAGGAAGAAAGTGTCATGAAAGAGGTAACGCAAGCAAATGAGCAAAAAAGTGTTTCTACAAGTAAAAAGATAGCGATTGCTCTTATTGTGATTTATGTCATTGTATGTATTCTTATACTTTGTATCAAGATGCGAAAAAACAGTGGTAATATTCACGATGATTTTGTATAATGGATAGGTATCGTAGGGAGAGTTGTCCGAGCGGCTTAAGGTGCAGTCTTGGAAAGGCTGTGTAGTGCAAGCTACCAAGAGTTCGAATCTCTTACTCTCCGCCATAGGAAATAAAAGTCTTTATCTAAAGGCTTTTTTGTTTGGTTCTGAGGAAAAGGGTATCATTTGGGTATCAAAATATAAAAATACAATAAAATAGGGAAGCTACTTGGCAGAATAATCCACCCAAATAAAAAGGAAAAGTCTAGGTGAAATGTAGCCAGCGTCAAAAAGTACATTCGGTTGAAACAACTTTCCGTTCGGAAGTGTAAACCGTCAGCGAGATTTTCGTGGCTAAAAACTCGCAACCATAAAAAAGAAGCACAGGGTGGATGATAGCCTACACGCTTGACGTGTAGTAGAGGAAACTTAACGCTTAAAAACAGGCAAGGAATTAGAGCTATTGAGCTAATGCACTATATAGTGCAGGTGTTATGAATAAAAACTGTAGAACGGATTCGATTTAAGCATTACTTATTGAAACAGATTTCCCTAACTTTTGAAAGAGTTGGGGAAACTGTATTCAATTTACTAATAGAAAGTAAGAGGACCTATATGTTATAATCTAATTAAGAAAGAGGTATAATAATGACAAAATGTGATTTATATATTTGTAATGATAATCCAGAAATGTTTGAAAAAGCAATATATACAGATAATGAAGGTAAAGAGTTTAAACTAGGAATAGAATGTAATATAGGGAATTGGCAAGATAGTGTTATAGTATTTGGCTTTATTGAAAACGAATATACAGATGAGAATTTTGTTCGATATTATCCACATGGCTATCATAATCAAGAAGGTAATAAAATAGAAATTTATGCTTATAGTGTAGATGAGTTAATAATACATAACAACACTGGAGAAATATTACTTATTGGAAGTGAACGTAAAATAGATGTAGGAAGAATTGCGATAATTGAAAAACGCAACAGAGAAAAGAAACTTAAAGTAAATAAAATTCAATGTAATCATTGTGGCGATATTATTGAAAGTACATCTAGTCATGATTATAAACGATGTTCATGTGGTGCTGTAGGTGTTGATGGTGGTCTTGATTACATCAGACGAGATTATAAAAATGCAAGAGAAGATTTTATTGAATTATCTGAATATTATGAAGAAAAGGAACAGTCAAACTAATTGGCTGTTTTTTTAGTTAATTTAGACTTTTGAGGATAGCAAGTCAAGTGAATGTATGACACGATAACTTGTTCCAAGTATTCGTATTACATTCACAAATAGTTGTCTTGCAAAGAATTACCATAAATGTGTAATTTGAGGATAGCAAGCCAAGTAAATGTATGACACAAAAACTTGTTCCAAGTATTTGTATTACATTTACGAAGTATCGTCGCTTATCGCTACGATACTACAACGTGAGGCATAGCCCCACACCCCATGTTATTTAGGTGGAAATACTTCCACCTTGCATTGAAAGGAGAACAAACATATGCAAAACAAAACAAAAATGATTTCATTTAGAGCCAACGAAGATGTGCAAGATATTTGGAACTGGCAGTATCTTATCACAATTGTACCAAAACGGATTTTATAGTTAAGCAAGTAGTACGTCCAGAATTTATTGAGGTGAAATTCAAGGAGATAAAACCACTCTTAAATTTAATGAGTAATGTGGCGAGCAATTTAAACCAAATTGCTAGGACACTAAATATTTTAAAACGGGAGGATGTAAGTAAATTAACGGATGAACAATTTGATGTTATCCAAGAGAACTATAGGACAATTAAGGAATTATTTGGGGGACCATGATATAGCAATGCAGAAAGTTTTACTTGATTACTACAAAATTTCTAAAAAGAAAAAAATAAGACCTATTGGTGATGTTAGTCCAGAAGAATTTAATGAAATCACAAATGAAAAAGACGAATGATTTAAAGTATGATTAGAGACTTATTATTTTAATTATTATGCTATAATAATATTGTCTTTCAAAAGCAATCCTCAACAACTACTTGCAACGAAAAAAACATAAGATATTTGTTTACCTATAATACCCCGTTAAAACGGGAAGCCAAAAGGCTATTAGGAGGAAAAGACTTATGAAAGAAAACAAGATTAGATTTATGGAATTATCAGAAGAAGTTTCAAAAGGAATTGATTTATTAACTCCAGAGTTACGACACTTTATGTGTGATGAAAAAGGTTCTTTGTTAATGACTAGAGTGGACAACATGGCAGAGTATGTATCTCGACATTGTGATGGTTTTGATGATTGCGAACATGAGTATGTTTATCACTTTATACGTTCTGTCATAAAATACATCTATTACGTTGGCACAAAAGATGAGTTTGTTGTTGAAACTATTTATGGAATTACAAAACTTGTTGTTCCAGAAAAATATTCCCAATCAGTTTGGGAAATCATGATCGAGAATAGTTTAGAGGATGGATTAATTCCAGATGATGAAGAAATTCGTTATGATTTCTTGGAATTGCTAGTTATGAGTAACCAAAACTATATTAATCCTAGTTTTGAAATAGTAGTAAATAGTGCTGTTAAAAAGTATTTCACTACATTTAAAAACAGATTAATTAGAGATTGTCATTATAAAGATGGTTGTAATGTGTTAGAAGAGGTTTTATGTACCTTCAAAAGAATGGGATATTTAAACGAGTAAAAAAAGGTGGAAATATTTCCACCTTTGTTTTCTTTTTTATATGCGGGGGTTAAAAAATTATAAGGATGAAAAAGGGTGGCTGATAGACACTTGTTTAAATGCACAAGAGAGATATAAATTTTCTTATGAGAAATTGATTGGAAATCTATATGCTAATGGAATTAAAAAAGTACAGACAAAGCTTACAGAAAATAAAACAACTGATGAAAAAGACGAATAAACGATCCTATAAATATGAAGGATTTTTGCTTAATACAGAGAGTATTTGATCGACTAAAAAAGATGGAAGTATTTCCATCTTGTTAATCTATCCTTTTATTTGTTTTAGAAACATTTATTTTCTTTTTTTTTGTTCTTTTTGTAAGTTCTCAGTTTATTTTTATGTTTTAGGCATAGCGATTATTTCTAAACTTTTATCTAAAATTTTTTCTTTTCTTTCCTTTATCATCGTTTTTAAAAAAGTTTTTCTTAACGCTGAAATTCCTTCTGTATCATCAATGATATGATTGATTTTTTCTAAATCTATTTTAGGAATAATCCTCTGCAAAGCGTTTGTGCAATCTTGATTAACATTAGAAGAAATAAAATCAAAATAATTTATTTTTTCGTCATTCATTTTAATAGCAGAATTTGGAAAAACATAAATTCTATTATCCTTCTCGTGTTGATTGTCTAAAATATGCTGTATGTTTTCTTCTTTAAGTTGGGAGTACAAACATGAGCCACAATCAAAAATTGGAGCAAACTCAACACTCTGTTTCTTTTCATCAATTAAAAATCCCCAATTTCCATTATGTCTATTAGAATTTCCCACTAATGCGTCAGCTATAAACATGTTCCAAAAAAACACTTTTAATTCTTTTGGTTCCATTATGTTCTGTTCTTCAATGGTATCTAAAATAGATGACAATTCAACACCATACCCACTTTTTGGTGTGTCCATCACGCCATTTTTTAATTGAGCAAATTTGAATAATTTCTTATCCTCAATTTCAAAATCTTTGCAAAGAACACAAACCATGTCTTTTCCATCAATTTTGTATGTTCCTAATTGAGTTTCTTGTGTTTTAAATCCAAGAGAAGTAAAAATTTTACAACCTATATCTTCACTGAAACATCCCATAGTATAAGAAAAATCTTTATATGGTGGTGTTTTCAGCATATATTTCACTTTGTTTTTGTCTTCTAAACATACCTTTTTTCCATTATTCCCATCATAATATTTGTATTTATTTACTTCATAAGCATTAAAATTTTCCATCTGTATTATCCTCTCTATACACAAGGTATTTTTCTCTTAAATGTCTAGCGTGTTTTTCACTTATGATTCCATCCCAAAAAGCACTGTTGATAGACCCATATAATTCGTCTAACATACAATCTAATAAGCTATCATCATTGTTAATTCCATTTAACAACTGTTCTATATCTTTTTCTAAATATTTAGGTAGTGAAACATCATACATATCTTTTTCAAATATATTCGCATTGAATATTCCCATTCTTGTTTTTATTGTGTTTTTGGTTTCCATGCTTATCACTCCTCGTATATTTTATATTGTACATTAAAACAGCACAAATAACATCTCAACTTAAATTGTGAGAGTTTTGTTGAGGGTGTGTCTGCACTAATGTATAATTAGTGTGTAGCAAGACATACTTAAAAAAATAGATACTTTTCAAAGGTCAGGAGGTTAAATATCTATGTATAATCAAATAAAAATAGCTTGTTCAAAAAGTGCTTATGAATTTTTAACAGCTGTAAAAGAGAATACAAAAAATATATTTGGTTGTTGTCTTGATTTGTCATTTCACTCTTTACATACGAATACATTTGCTTTACTTCACAATCAAAATAAAATCTCTTTTGATGAGTTTGTCAAATATATTAATGTAGATACCAATGTAGAAATCTACTTTAATACTAATAATGCTTGTGAGTATTGCAATCTATTATATATCATTACGCATTTAGCAGACTGCAATATTTATTTAATTGATACTGGTAGAGAAATGAGGACGAGTGATGGGAGTATTTTAATTACGACAACAACAGCGTTAGTACCTGTAAATTATTTAGAAGAATATGAAAAAGGAATACAATTATTAAACGATGAGCAAAAGCAAGTATATGTTAAACAATGGGACCATCTCTTTTTAGCAAATACTTCTTTGCGATTCTGTAAAGATCGTGAAATCATTTCAACCGATGAAACTTGTTTTGATAAAGAAATCAAAGAGGGAGAATTAGGGGAATTGTGTAGTCTAATGAATGAATATGGTTTAAGTGAAGAGTGGGTTTTGCGAAGAAAAGAATTACTTTCTACTGGTTTTCAAAGAAGACGTGCTGAGTAAATAAGTCATACGATTTTTAGATAATAAACTTTAAAAGATGAATGGATTAGTGTTCAAATGAATTGATAGAAACTAACTACATTTATCTTTTTTTATACTTTTTACTATAAGAAATAAAAGCTTTTTGATAAGGTTTTCTACTTCAAAAAATAACATATAAAAAGCGAGTGAATATTGGCTTGATTAGTATTTGATAGTAGACGATAAAATGTAGTATAATAATAGCAATACAGGAGAGATTATATGCAAAATTTAAGTTCATTACTACTGAGTATTTTTGGTGTCATATTATTCATTTGGCTATTGCCTACGTTTTTATGGATTATTTTAATTGTCGCACTTGTTGTGATTATTTATGTCAATATTCAAAAAATGAAATATCGCAAATATATGAAAGACATGGAGGATATGGCAGAAGATTATCATGAAGAATATCAAGATACTTACAAGCATTCATCAACGATTGATAGCGATGTTATTGATGTAGAATATACAGAAAGTGAAGAAAAAGATTCATGATACGCTTTGCGAAAGAACAAGATAAAGATGCTTTATTAGAACTTTGTATAAAATCATTACCTTTAAAAGAAAAGCATTTTTTAGAATATTATTTTGCACACCAATTTGAAGGTTCTAATGTATTAATTAGTGAATTGGATCACTTGCTTGTTTCACAAATTCATAAACGTGAACATATTTTGTGTTTTCATAAAAAGCAATTAGAAGTCGCTTATTTGTTTGGGATTACTACGCATTATGATTACCGTAGAAGAGGAATCATGCGTGATTTAATGGATATGGTATTATCTGATTGTGCAAAAAATTATTTAATCACTTTTTTAGAAGCAAGTAACCCTAAATTGTTTGAACGCTATGGTTTTGATGTTATTTCGACAAGAAAACGTTATGTTGTTTATGCAAAAGAACTTGTTAAATATTCAACAAAGGGAGTTACTAATGAGTTTAATGCAGATGATTTAGCACAAGTGTATCGACAATTTGCGAAAGTGTTTGATTGTTATTATGATCGAGATGAGTCATATTATCAACATATGATTGAAAAAACAAAGTATGATGGTGGCAAGATTTGTGTTTATAAAGATCATGAACAAAAAATGAAAGGCTATGTTTTATATTATGAATTAGATGATGGAATTGAAGTCAAAGAAATTTTGTATCAAGATTCTAAATCTTTATGTGCTTTACTTCGTTATGCGATAGGATATAATCCATTTATTAGTATAGAAGTATCACAAGCAGAACATTTAGAGAAAATATTTAAAATGAGCATTCCTAGAAGTTTTCCTTGTGTTATGGCAAGAATTAATAATCTAAAACTATTTAACAAATTATTTAACACACACTGTAAAAGTGCAAAAGACATGATAAAAATGTTAGATAAACCAATATTAATAAACGAGAAATATTAAAAAACCTATTAAAAAATCATATCCACACGATATGATTTTTTAATACTTATTTTCTTTTTTTAGATAATGCATAAACAAATCGACCTGCCATATATAAAGCGATTGCTGCCATGATATAACTAGCTATGGTTAATAGTAAACTGGCTTCAATTTCAGGGTTTGAATAAATGTTCAATACTAGACATACTGATAAAGCAAGATATAAGATAACTCTTAAAATTAATGCATTGTTGTCTAAACCGATAATATGTTCAAAAGAACTTTTGTGTTTTTCAGGTTCAAAGTTTTGAATCATTGTATAGGAATCAATTAGTTTTCGCCAACGAAATTCCATAAAGAGAGTAGCCGCAATTCCTAAAGGGATAGAGAATACTAAGTTATGGAAAGCCAATACCTCAAAAAAGATAATTGCCACAAAACCGATTAAGTAACGATTGTAGTATGCTCTAAATTGTAATTCGCTTCCTTCTCTAATGACAAATCCCTGTTTTTTCCATTTATTGTAGTATACAGTTCTACCAAGTTTGTCGATAAAGATGTTTCTACCTGTTACAACATTTTTCTGTTGCTGTTTATTTTTTGCCATATAAAATCACTCCTTGTATACCATTATATACGTTATAATTGACAATAGCTATAAATAATTAACAAATTGTTTGCATAAATTAGTTTCGTATTGAAAAAGACAAATGGCAATACTATAATGTGCGTGTAAGGTGTAAAAACTAAAGGAGGAATCAACATGATTTTTGGAAAAACTATCGACAGTTGGAAAGACAACTCAGGGTACTGGACAGCAGCAGAAATTAACCAGCAACCTACAACTTGGGCGAAAACAATTGCACAAGTAAAAAATGAAAAAGAAGCGATTGCTGCTTTTATTGCACAGGTAACTAGTAAAGATGATTATGACATTATTTTAACAGGTGCAGGGACAAGTGAATTTGTTGGAAATGGATTATTCTCATACTTAAACAAGTTATGTAACTTCAAATGTAAATCTTATGGAACAACAGATATTGTAGCAACTCCTGAAAACTATTTATCTCGTACAAAAACAACATTATTAATTTCATTTGGACGTTCAGGAAACTCTCCTGAATCAGTAGGGGCTGTAGAAGCAGCAAATGAAGTGTGTAAAGATAATATTTACCACTTATTTGTAACTTGTAATCATGAAGGTGCTTTATCTAAATTTGCCAAAGGAAAATCAAATTGTTATGCAATTAACTTAACTCCTGAAACGCATGACCAAAGTTTTGCGATGACAAGTAGTTACTCTAATATGTACTTAGCTACATTGTTATCATTCTCATTAGATACAATTGATGAAACAGCTAAGAAAGTAGAAGTAGTGATGAATAGTGCAACTAATTTAAATGAAAACAATTACAGTGTATTTGAAAAAATGGTTGCCGATTATGACTTTAACCGTATTGTATACTTAGGAAGTAATGCTTTAAAAGGTTGTGCACAGGAAAGTGCATTAAAGATGCTAGAATTAACAGCTGGTAAAGTGTGTACTATGTTTGATACACCATTAGGTTTCCGTCATGGTCCGAAATCAATTATTGATGATAACACATTAACGGTTGTTTACTTAAGTGATTGTGAGTACACTCGTCAATACGAAGTGGATTTAATTAAGGAAATGAGTGGACAAAGAAAAGGAAATAAAATCTTAGCTATTTCTTCTTGTGCTGATAAAGAAGTAGAAGGGTTAGTAGATTACTTCTATTCATTTGATAATAGTGAAAAATTAAATAATGTGTTCTTAGGGTTAGACTACATTATCGTAGCACAGCAGATTGCGTTATTTAAATCATTATCATATGGTATTACACCAGATAATCCATGCCCAAGTGGAGAAGTAAATAGAGTAGTAAAAGGGGTAATTTTATACCCATATACTGCAAAATAGTGTATACTATAAAGGTATTAGGAAAGAAAGAGGTAAATTATGATTGGATTAATTGTCACAGGACATGGGAATTTTGCGACTGGCTTAACTAGCTCAGTAAAATTAATTGGTGGAGAACAGAAAAACTATGAAGCTGTTGATTTCTTAGCGGAATACTCTACTGATGATTTAGATCGTGAACTAAGAAAAGCAATGGATAACTTAAAGGATTGTGAAGGAATTATTGTAATGGCAGATCTTCCAGGGGGATCACCATTTAAAACAGCGGTTATTGCTGGACAAAACTACAAGAATGTACAGGTAATTGCAGGTACAAATTTACCTATGATTTGTGAAATTGCAATGGCTAGAACATTTGTAGAAGATATGGATAGTTTAGTTAATATGGCTTTAAGCACTGGGAAAGATCAAATTGTTAAATTTGAAATGAAAGCACCAGTACAAGAAGAAGCAACAGACGGAATTTAAGCGTTAAATTAATAACATCGAAGGACACTTTGTGAGATATAATCTATCAAGGTGTCTTTTTTAGTGCTGAAATAAGCAGAAAAAGAAGTAAAAATATAAAAAAGTCCATTCAATGCGTTATATGCAATGAGTGGACTTCATTTTTAATTATAAATAGTTTTAGCGTAATCAGTAGGTGTAATGCCAAATTGCTGTTTGAATTTTCTTGAAAAATAATGAATGGAAGCAAAACCTAGTTTGTTTGATATTTCAGAGATGGTATAAATAGATTCTTTAATTAAAATTTTACTCTTATTCAATTTTAAATCACTAATATATTGCTTTGGTGCAGTATTTAGGTTGTTTTTAAATAATGTTTGTAAGCTAGAACGACTGATTGAAAATTGTAGACAAATTTCTTCAATTGTTAAAGCTGTATAAATATTTTCATTAATATAAATAATGATCTCATTCAATAACTCATTTTCAAACTTCTGTTGCATTGGTGTACTTGCCACTGGGGTTGCTGATAAAAAGTCATATTGAAATAATTTAATAATTAATTCTTTTAAATAACAAATCATTAAATCAGTATCATAATATATTTGATTACTACTTACCTTAATGAAGTTGTTTAATGCAGCGTGAATATCACGATTTGCATGAAATACACGATTACTGATTAGCTCAGGGTGTGAACATTCCATATCAAACATAATTGTTAAGTAAGAACACGATTTATTATTCAATGTATTTTGTGTATGATATTGATTTGGTGCATATAAAATAATATCAAAGTTGGTTAACGAATAAAAACCAGCATCTAAAGATGTTTCAAGTTCTCCATTATCAATGAAAGTCAATTCCCACATATTGTGCGATTCCCCAGGAAATTCATAATTGGCATTACGCACTTGATAGTAATAAGCAAAAATCTCTTTTACATTAATGGTTGGAATCACTCTTTCATGAGTAATCGGTATTTTATTATAAGTATGAACTACTTTTCTTTTTGCAGTAAAATTAGCGATAATTTCTACCTTCGCATTATTCGTGATACTGATGAAATTAAAGAACACACCTGCTTTTATTTTTACCACACGATGAATGACAAATTGTTCATTTGATGGATCACTTGTACCAGTAGAAACAATTAATAGGGCAATTCCTTCGTTGACTTTAATAAAAACATCTTCGTTGTAAGCATAAAAATTATCAATAGATTTATTTTTTAGCTTTAATTCAACATGGCTCATTTGCAAATATTGCATTTTGCTGATTTCGCTTAAAATACCTCCATATTTTTGGAAAATAAAGCTTGTCGTTTTGTTGAACATAAGTAAAACCTCCCCCGTTTTTTAATATACGTTAATAATAACACAAAAGTATAAATTTGAAACTAAAAAATGCAAACAATAAATCATATAAATAAAGCAATTATCGTGAAAAAAGAGAAAATATCACATATTATTTACATAAATATCACTTACAATCGTTGAAAAGTACAAATTGGTAACGTTTTCAATGTAAAAATGATGTTTTTTTAGCGGAATTTCATAAAAATTGCCATTTTTTACTGTTTTTAATAAAAAGTGCAAAACAGTGAATAAAAAGTGTAAATATCAATGCTTAATTTTGTGTTAAGTTGTATGTGAAATGAAGGGGCGATTTATGACATCTCATCATAGCTAACTCATCATGGCTAGTCATAACGTTCTAGTTTCAGTCAATAGAAGGGAGAGAGGTAAAATGCCAAATATTTTATTAACAAGAATTGACAACCGTTTGATCCACGGGCAAGTTGCTACGATGTGGTCTGGAGTGTTAGGGGCGAATTTATTATTAGTTGCTAACGATGCTGTTGCTACTGATGAATTTAGACAAGGTCTAATGAACATGGCGGCTCCAGCATATGCTCAAACAAGATATTTCAGTATTGAAAAAACTTGTCAGATCATTAACAAAGCAAGTGATGCACAAAAGATCTTTATTATTTGTGAAACACCACAAGATGTATTACGTTTAGTAGAGGGTGGAGTACCAATTAAGAAATGTAACATCGGTAACATGCATATGGCTGATGGAAAACGTCAAGTTGCTACAACAGTCGCTGTTGATGACGCAGATGTTGCAGCATTTAAAAAATTGCAGGAATTAGGAGTTGAATTGGAAATTAAACGTGTTCCAGATACAGCTGCTGAACCTACTGAAAAATTATTTAAATAAGAATTTATTAAAATTAGGACTCATTAAATTGAGAAAAAGAGGAGAAAAATTATTATGGAAATTAATATTATTGAAGTAATATTATTGGCAATCGTAACATTTATCTTTGCCATTGACCAATTCTCATTAACTGAATTAATTTACCGTCCAATGATCGCTTGTCCTATTATCGGTCTTATCTTAGGAGATTTGACTACAGGATTAGCAATTGGTGGTACTTACGAATTAATGATGATTGGTAACATGCCTATCGGTGGAGCACAACCTCCAAACGCCGTATTAGGTGGTATCGTTGCAATGATCTTTGCTGTCAAAGCTGACATGGACATCAATGCTGCTTTAGGAGCATGTATGATCTTCGCTACTTTCGGACAATACGTTGTAACATTAGTATTTACGATCTGTTCTGGATTAATGGCTAAAGCTGACAAAGCTGCTGAAGAAGCAAACCCTAAAGGAATTACTAATATTTTGAACATTTCAATGTTATTATTAGGTTCTTTATTTGCTGTTATCGCTATTTTATCTTACGTTGGTGGAGCTGCTATGGGTGATACGCTTAACTCATTAAAAGAATCAGCATCTTGGTTTATGGCTGGTTTGTCTATCGCTGGTGCTATGATGCGTTTCGTAGGGTTCTCAATCCTATTAAAAATCATGTTAGCAAACGATATGTGGGGTTATTTATTAGCTGGTTTCGCTATGGCTATGATCTTAGGAAACATCGAAGCAACTGCTTCGGCTGCTTTAATTTTAGTAGCATTCATCGGTATTGCAATCGCATTATTAGACTTCAGAGTAAACTCTATTGCTAACAATGCTAGTGCAGGAAACGGAGGTATGAGTGATGGTATCTAATATGACAAACTATAAAGACACAACTCCTGCTGAAAGACTAGACAATAAAACATTAAACAAAATGGTTTGGCGTTCTATGCAGTTACAGGCAGCTTTCAACTATGAAAGAATGCAATCAGCTGGATGGTTATGGGCTATGCTTCCAGGATTACAGAAAATCCATACAAACAAAGAAGACTTAGCTGCTTCTATGACTCATAACATGGACTTCATTAACACACACCCATTCGCAGTAACATTCGTTATGGGTATGGTATTATCAATGGAACAGATGAAATTGGACATCCAAACAATCCGTTCTGTACGTATCTCTACAGCTGCTCCTTTAGGAGGAATTGGAGATGCATTATTCTGGATGACATTAATTCCAATCGTTGCAGGTATGACTGCAAACATGGCAATTGATGGCAACATCTTAGGACCAATTCTTTACTTTGTAATCGCATTTGGTGCTGAAATGGCTTTACGTTATGGATTAATGTACTGGTCATACAACATGGGTACAAAAGCAGTTACAATGATGACAGCACATGCAAAAGAAATTACACATGCTGCATCTGTTCTTGGAGTATTTATCGTAGGTGCATTGATTGCTAACTACGGTGGTGGAACTCAGTTAGGTATCGTTATTGAAAATGGTGAAAAACCAATCGTAATTCAACAGTACCTTAACTCAATTCTTCCAGGATTATTACCATTATTATTAACATTATTATGTTATGTATTACTTAAGAAAAAAGGATTTACTCCAGTTAAGTTAATCGTTATGTTCTTAGTAATCGGTATCGTTGGATGTATCTTCGGTATCTGGGGTGGAGCTGCTGGTGGTTATACACCACTTGTTCCAGTACCTTGGACTATTGGTTAATTAATAAAATATTATTAAAAGATGACTCTCTCAATCTTCTTTTAAAAAAGAAACCTCACACGATTTGTGTGGGGTTTTTAATAGTGTGCCTATGTTAGAAGAGGATTTGAAAGGTAGTAAAAGCAATCATGAAAAAAAGGATTGATGAAATAATTCGTAAAACAATACACAAGATAACGCTTACATGATAAATAAAGGGTTTATGAACTTAGAAACTAGTGAATTTTTTAACAAAGATATGCATTTCATAATTGACAATACAGGTGCATAAAAGTATAATTTAGATGATAACGAAGGAGGACTTTACGAAATGACAGTAAAAGTTGCTATTAATGGATTTGGACGTATTGGACGTCTTGCATTCAGACAAATGTTTGGTGCAGAAGGGTATGAAGTTGTTGCTATTAACGATTTAACTAGCCCTAAAATGCTTGCACACTTATTAAAATATGATTCAGCTCAAGGACGTTACGCTTTAGCTGATAAAGTTAGTGCAGGAGAAGATTCTATCACAGTTGATGGAAAAGAAATCAAGATTTATGCTCACGCTAACCCAGAAGAATTACCTTGGGGTGATTTAAAAGTTGACGTAGTATTAGAATGTACTGGATTCTTTACTTCTAAAGAAAAAGCTAGTGCTCACATTAAAGCAGGTGCTAGAAAAGTTGTTATCTCTGCTCCAGCAGGAAATGACTTACCAACAGTTGTTTACAACGTAAACCACAACATCTTAAAAGCTGAAGACACAGTTATTTCTGCTGCTTCATGTACAACTAACTGTTTAGCTCCAATGGCTGACACATTAAACAAATTAGCACCAATCGAATCAGGTATTATGTCAACAATTCACGCTTACACTGGTGATCAGATGACATTAGATGGACCTCAGAGAAAAGGTGATTTAAGAAGATCAAGAGCTGCTGCAGTTAACATCGTACCTAACTCTACAGGTGCTGCAAAAGCTATCGGATTAGTAATTCCTGAATTAAATGGAAAATTAATCGGATCAGCTCAACGTGTTCCAGTTCCTACAGGATCAACTACAATTTTAGTTGCAGTTGTTAAGGGAGCTCCAACAGTTGAAGAAATCAACGCTGCTATGAAAGCTGCTTCTAATGAATCATTTGGATACACTGAAGAACAATTAGTATCTAGCGATATCATTGGTATTACTTATGGATCATTATTTGATGCTACTCAGACAATGGTTAAAGACATGGGTAATGGATACTCTCAAGTACAGGTTGTTTCTTGGTATGACAACGAAAACTCATACACTAGCCAGATGGTTAGAACAATCAAATACTTCTCTGAATTAGCTTAATTTAAGAAGATTATGAGTACATAAAGGAAGTCGAAAGGCTTCCTTTTCATTTTGCTATATGGTAAAGAATGGAATATATGTTCTTGAGATATGTTGGCAAAGAAATGTTTTTTATTTTCTTGCGATAAATGTGAGTGAAGATTAATACAAAGCATCATAAAATTTATTGTTTTCGTTGAAAATCAAAGGGAAGATTGATATACTAAGAGGGACTTATAATAAAGGAAAAGAGCCTGTAAATAGATACATAAAGAGAGTGCTTGGTGGTGAAAAAGCATGACACTAATACAGAGAATGCACCTTTTAGGTAAAACGTAAATCGGCGATAACGATAATAGAGTGTCAAGTAGAGTGGGACCGTGTTGCTATAACACCTCTATGTGAGGTGTTTTTTTATAGGAGGAAAAAAGATGATACATTTATATAATTCATTACATAATAAGTTGGAAGAATTTAAACCGATGAAAGCAAAAGAAGTTAGTATGTATGTGTGTGGACCAACTGTTTATAACTATCCACATATAGGAAATGCTAGACCGATTATTGTTTTTGATACTTTTAAAAAGATGTTTGAAGCAAGTGGTTTTAAAGTAAAATATGTAAGTAACTTTACCGATGTAGATGATAAGATTATTAATAAAGCAAAGGAAGAAGGAGTCGATGAAAAAGTAATTAGTGAACGTTATATTCAAGTGTATAATGAAGATCGCAAACGTTTGCATGCAGATATGCCTGATGCGACACCGAGAGTAACAGAAACGATGGACGAAATTATTGCGTTTATTGATGATTTAGTAGAAATGGGTTATGCCTATGAAATAGATGGTGATGTTTATTTTAGAGTGAGTAAAGTGGAAGATTATGGAAAGCTGTCGAAACAACGAATTGATGATTTGATGGTAGGGGCTAGAATTGATGAAAATAGCAAGAAAGAAAATCCGTTAGATTTCACATTGTGGAAAAAGACAGAAGAAGGCATTAAATGGGATACAAAGTGGTCATCAGGGCGTCCTGGTTGGCATACTGAATGTGTCGTTATGATTAATAAAGAGTTTCATTCGCCACTTATTGACATTCATGGAGGAGGAATGGATCTTAAGTTTCCTCATCATGAAAATGAAATGGCACAAGGGTGTGCACATTCACATTGCAATGTAGCGAATTATTGGCTGCACAATGGCATGTTGAATATTGATGGTGTGAAGATGTCTAAGTCATTAGGCAATGTCTTATGGGCAAAAGATTTTGTGGAAGCGTATGGAGAAAATGTAGTACGTTGGTTGATGTTAAGTACGCATTATCGCAGTCCATTAAATATCAATGATGAAACCATTCAAAATGCGAAAAGTGAATTAGAAAAAATCACTCATTCTTTACGTCAAAGTTATGTTAAAATGGAGTTGGGGGACTATGCTGATAAAGCAGATGTTAATGAGGAATTATTCGCACCGTTTTTAGAAGCAATGCAAGATGATTTGAACACGCCAAATGCTTTTAAAGCGTTGTTTGATCTAAATAAAATGTTGAACGCTTCACTAAGAGTTAAAGAAATTGATTATGCTAAAATAGCGATGATTACTGTTACAATGGAAAAAATGTTGTATGTATTAGGGATTCACATTAACAAAGTAACATTAGATCAAGATGACAAAGAAACTTTCAAAGCATGGCAAATAGCGATTCAAGCAAAGGATTTTGTGAAAGCTGATGAATTGCGAGCCTGCTTAGTTAAGAAAGGATTATTGTAATGGAAATAGTGCCATATAATGGAAATACATTAGCCTATATTGGAGATGCGGTCATGTCTTTGCAAGTCCGTAGCTACCTCATATCTGAAAAGAATCTGCAAAAACCAAATGTATTGCAGAAAGAGAGTGTAAAATTTGTAAGTGCAAAATCACAGGCGGCTTTCTTAAATAAAATGATGGAAGAACATGTTCTAAGTGAAGATGAATTGGCCATTGTGAAAAGAGGAAGAAATGCGAAAAGCGACAGTGTTGCAAAAAATGTTGATGTACAGACATATCGTATTGCGACAGGGTTAGAAGCTTTATGGGGTTATTTATACTTAAGTAACAAACAAGAACGCCTAGATGAGTTGTGGAAATATATTATACAGATAAAAGAGGTGTAATATTATGGGACAGTATGTATATGGAAAAAATGTAGTAAAGCAGTTATTAACAGATGAAAAGAAAATCTATGAAGTGATTCTTTTAGAAGGGTTTAAAGATAAGGAATTAGAGGCGAAGATCAAAGCGAAGAAAATTCCTTGTGTGTATATGAATCGTAAAAAAATGGATCAAAAATTAGAAGGGAATCATCAAGGGATTGCAGCTTTGATTGATGAATATAAAGTATATGATATGGATACTTTGCTTCAATCTATTCCTTCAGGTAAGCTACCTTTGCTTGTCATGTTAGATGGGATTGAAGATCCACATAACCTAGGGGCAATCTTAAGGACGTGTGATTGTGTAGGGGCAGATGGTGTCATTATTGGAAAACATCGCAATGTTGGCTTAACACCAACGGTAGCGAAGGTTTCTACAGGTGCCATTGATACAGTAAAAGTGGCACAAGTAACCAATTTAAGTAAGACTTTGCAATATCTAAAACAAAAAGGATATTGGGTTGCTGGTACAGATATGCACAATGCATCTAATTACACAGAGGCAAAATACGATATGCCTTTAGTGTTGGTAATCGGTAGTGAAGGGGCAGGGATTTCACCACTAGTTAGAAAAAACTGCGATTTTTGTATTAAATTACCAATGGTAGGAAAAGTAACATCGTTAAATGCTTCCGTCGCATGTGGTGTTTTGCTTTATGAAATATACTCTCAACGAAATACCTAGTATGGAGGGGAGTTATTATGAAAAGAAAATATATAGATGATCACGAATTGATTGACCTTGTTTTACAAGGAGATGAAAAAGCGTTAGCTATCTTAATGGATAAATATAAAGCGATGTTATTTCGTATTTTATATGCTTATCGTGATCGGTTGATGGACAAATTTGATGCGAAGGAATTGTATCAATTATCGACCATTTCCTTGTATCATGCCGTACTCTCATACAATAGTGATACAAAATGTTCGTTTTCAACCTATCTTAAAATTATCGTTGATCGTGATATATTAGCTTATGTAAGAAGAATGCAAAGAGATCGAAATAAAGCAAATCTTTATTCTATTTCCTTAGATCAGGAAGTCAAGGAAGCAGATGGGTTGTATTTAGTAGAGATGGTTGAAAACAACCAAAGTTATTTTGACCCACATGAATTATTAGCTTTTAAAGAATTAGGCACACTCGTAAATGAGCAATTAGCTGCTTTTAGCAAGCAGGAACAACAGGTGTTTTGGTTGTGGTATGCAGGATATCGTTATCATGAAATTGCACAGATTAGTGGCTATAATGAGAAAAAAATCGGCTATTTACTAATGAGAATGAGGAAGAAGTTAAAGGGCTCAATTGACTCTGCGTATACTTTGTGATAAAGTAGTAAAGCAGTATGAGAGGTGATATACATGAATGAAAAAGTAATATTGACATGTAGTGAATGTTTGTCGAGAAATTATACGACACATAAAAACAAGCATACTCATACAGAACGTATCGAATTAAAAAAGTACTGTAAAAAGTGTGGAAAACATACTTTGCATAAAGAAACAAAGTAGGAGGAAATATCATGTTAAAATGGTTTAGTGTTTCTGGTATTATATCAGAAGTAAAACGTATTCGTTGGTCAAAACCAAAGAATTTAGCAAAAGATAGTGGAAGTGTCATTTTCTTTACCGCTGCATTTGCGTTGTTCTTTGTTATTTGTACTTTGATCAATGCAGGTTTTTTAAAGGTCTTAGGGGTATAAAAGATGGCAGAATTATTAAAAGAATGGTATGTAGTAAATACATATGCTGGGCATGAAAACAAAGTAAAAGAGAATTTAGAAAGACGTGTAGAAACAATGGGTCTACAAGATTACTTGTTTAGAATTATCGTGGCTGAAGAAAGTGAAATTGAATACAAGAACGGAAAGAAAACAGAAAAAGTGAGAAACCTTTTCCCTGGATACTTGTTTGTTGAGATGATTATGACTGATGAAGCTTGGTATATTGTTAGAAATACACCAGGCGTTACTGGATTTATCGGTTCCAGTGGGGGAGGAGCTAAACCATTCCCTGTTGCAGCTGAAGAAATCGACTCTATTTTACGTCGTTTAGGTATGAGTGAAAAACAAGTGCAGATTGATTTTGGTGTTGGGGATCGTGTTAAAATTTTAGCTGGACCTTTTGCGAATGTAGAAGGAACGGTAGAAAGTTTAGACGATGCATCACAGACAGCATCGGTATTAACGATTTTATTTGGTCGTGAAACACCAACTGAAATTGCTTATGGAGATTTAGAAAAAATTGAATTTTAATAAGTAGACACATGGAGCTTTCTGTGTGTCTTTTGTATTGAATCCAAAAAAGAGATATACTATACTTTAAATAGAAATGAAGGGGTGATCAAATGCCTAAGATTGGAATGCGTATCATAAAATCTGCATTGGCAGTATTTGTTTGTTGTGTCATTGACTACTTTCGTGGGGAAGGTTATCCTTTTTATTCAGCCATTGCGGCTATTCTATGCATGCAAAAGGAAGTAGGCAAAGGAATTAACGTTGCTAAAAATAGAATGGTTGGTACATGCATTGGTGGTGTGTGTGGCTATCTTGCTTTATTGTTAGTGAATCAGCCTATCTTTGCACATGAACTGATTCGTTATGCCCTTTTATCACTGTGTATTGTTCCTGTGATGTATATCACAATCTTATTGAAAAAGCAAAATGCAACATATATTACTTGTGTGGTTTTCTTGTGTGTTACGATTACGCATGGTAGTGATGTTTCGCCAGCTCTTTTTGCGTTTAATCGTGTGGTGGATACATTTATTGGTATCTTGGTGTCATTGTGTATCAATCAAACAATTTTTGTGTTTAAAGAGGTTGAAGAAATGGAAGAAAACGCAGAGAAAGAAAACACGCTAAAAACAGATATCCATCATAAGAACCATTAAAATTAGTGCTTTTATAAAAATGCGTTAGTGTTCTATTGAGGGTGTATTGTTTTTATATAGTATAAGATTATCGTTTTGTCTGTGCTTTTTCATATAAAATAAAAATGGGAATAGGTAAAGAAAGGATCGAATGTTTTTGACCTTAAAATAAGCAATAAAATGCTTGCAAAGAAAAGCTAAGTGTTATATCATAGTATAGTCCTACCGAAGTAGGATTTTAAATGCGTGGTAGAGCGTTTAGAAATCGTTCGTTTACCACTGCATAAGACCAAATTAATAAGGAGGGTGTCTTATGAGTAAGAAAATCGCAAAAATCGCGAAATTACAGTTCCCTGCTGGGGGAGCTAAACCAGGACCTGCGTTAGCATCTGCTGGAATCAACATGCCTCAGTTCTGTACAGCATTTAATGATGCTACTAAGGATCGTCATGGGGATATGGTGCCTGTTGTTATTACGGCATACGAAGACAAGAGCTTTGATTTTGTATGTAAAACAACACCTGCATCAATTTTATTAAAGAAGGCTGCTGGAATCAGCAAAGCCGCAAGTGATTCTAAAACAACTGTTGCAACAATTACAAAAGAACAGTTAAGAGAAATCGCTGAATACAAAATGCCAGACTTGAACGCGAATGACGTTGAAGCTGCAATGAACATTGTTGCTGGTACAGCTCGCAACATGGGTATTGCAATTAGCGAATAAGGAGGAAATTGACAATGGCTAAAGTAGGAAGAAAATATGCAGAAGCTGCTAAGTTAATTGACTCAACAAAAACTTATTCAATTACAGAAGCAGTAGAATTAATGAAAAAAGCTAGCTATGCTAAGTTTGATGAAAGTGTAGAAGTTTCATTTAGATTAAATGTTGACCCACGTCATGCTGATCAGCAGATTCGTGGAGCAATGGTATTACCAAATGGTACTGGACGTACACAAAAAGTTTGTGTTATCGCTCAAGGACCTCAAGAAGCAGCTGCGAAAGAAGCAGGTGCTGACTTCGTTGGTGGTAAAGAATTAATTGAAAAAA
>SAAR01000238.1 GCA_009916335.1 Erysipelotrichia bacterium
TTCTACTCATTTCACACCTTGTTTCCACGTGGAAACTTTGAGTGAAATAGGTGGAAACATAAAAGTGAAATGACTGGAAACATAAAAGTGAAATTTACACATATTCAATAATTAAGTAAGTCTTATACTATAAAATAGCCTATAATCCTTTTTATTAAAATATAACAAAGGAATGTATCATGGCAAAAAATTACAGTCACGTAGCTATCAATAATAGAGCTAATCAGCTTAATCTTACACACAAAGCATATTGGTCTTCTAGAGGTCAAGCTATGCCAATATCAGGTCTATCACATTTGGATAATCATGCAAATCAGATGAATCCAAATAATCATCAATATCCTAAGTTTAAACATATTGATCATAGCGATAATAGTTTATTAGGCCAAAGTTTAGACTTCTCAATTACGATTCATGTAGATGAAGATGAAACAATAAATGAATGTGAAGATTTTCAGAAAAAAATAGAACGTATTTTAGGAAGATAGATTTCATAATTTTATGCATTTTTTTCGATTTCAATTCACCAAAAACGAATAGTAGTATCCCAAATTTTAAAGGAGTACTACTATCATGAATAAAATCCTCATTTGTGAAGACAATCGAGAAAAAATCGAGACGATTCTTCGGGTTCGTTATGGCTACAACAAAGAAGTGCGTTTGTCTGCTAAAGATGTATTTGCTATTGCAGCAAAAGCTGAAATCAAACTCAATGAGTTAAATATCCCTCAAAAGTTGCGTCTGAATACGCGTGTCTACATTAGCGAAATGTATTTAGATCTTAAACTTAATCCAAATCGCCCTATCACTGAGATAAGAATACGTCGCAGTTGTAAAAAAGATCAATGGTATCTTATTGGGATAGAATCACATTTTAGTATTCGAACAGGAAGAGTGAATCGATTTATCCTCCCAGATGATGCAATCTTGTTTCTGAGTAATCAACTCTATGCAATGCAGTTAGAACTCTAGTTTGATTTTTCTAGGAGGAGAGCCTCTACTTCTCCTCCAACATTCTGCCTAACGCCATCATCTTATCAAACATCCTAGCTTTAGCATAATTCTCTAACCATGACCATGCCCAATAAGGAGCTGTTTGTGTGGATTCCCACGCATTGACACTTTGGTAATTCATATTTAGCATAGAGGCAAACTCTTTTTTACTGAGCCCAGCATGTTTAAATAAACGATTGAGTTTTTCTCTCTGATAGATCGTTTCCACTTGACTTTTTCCTTGTATTATGTATTTGCATAAATATATTTAATTATATGTAGATATTTTTTAAAATATTCTTTTGCATTGATTTTATTATGTGATTTTTCTATAATGCTTGTATTCAAAAATACAAAGGAGAACGATCATGCGACACAGAAATCTAGAGCAGAAACTCATCTATAGAGAGCATTTTTTTAGTCTTTTTGTGGTGGGACTAGAACTTACTAAAGTTGTTGTACATTGGATAGCATGATGAAACCTATTGAAGAAGCCATTGACACTTTTACGTGTCATCTGTGTGGTGAGGTTTTTCATAATGATGCCCAAATGCTCTTTGCTCAAACCATGTTTGGCTATCAAGCCCGTTATTTTGCAGATAATGATGTTATCTCTCTTCAAATCTGTGAAGGATGTTTGTATCACTTGATGATACACCATGACTTAATGGATCAATGCGTTCAAACCTATAATAAAGAAAAACACCGGCGGTCTAACTTATGATGCCTCTAAGAGCGTTTAGCTCTTAGCATTTTTCCCAAAAACCAACCATTCATAGATATTCCGTGCCTCTTTTTAAGAAGAGGAAAGATAAGCCCTAGGAGAGCTATGCCTAAAAAAAGGAGTTATAGCCATGTCAGCCAATTATTTACTTTTAAAAGAAAACAACACACAAGAAGCTCTTTCACAGAGTTCATCCATGAACCAAACCATCATACATAAAGATGCAAACGCATCTTTCACTCTTGTGACCCCTAAAACCTTAGAGTGGAATGTGAGTGATGTTCTCATCATAACAGCGATTCTCTTTAGTATCAGTGTGCTCTTGAAACTCATTGAAAAGCTATTTGCCTACTTTGGAAAAAAGATACACACCTATTTCTTTAAGACAGATAGCGCGTGTGATGAAGCTAAAGAGAGTAGCCGTTTTTCCTCAAGCAATACGCAAAGTATTGCTGATGGTACAAAGGATTTCCAATGAGTCAAACACATCACTATCCAACACTTTTTATAGCACTTCTAGTGATGGTCTTGCTCTTGGCATTTCCTCTGATCTATCCTAAAAGAAGTTTTAGGTTTGGCATGTTGTTTCAAGTCTTTACCTTAGGGATGGCACTTCTGCTTGTCCTTATTGCGCTTTATCAAGCATTTCTAGGGTAAGGGGATAAGCATGAAATACGCTTACACCGCTTTTTTAGGAGCAGATCATGACACATACTTATACCCTTAAAACACAAAGCTTGCGCTCGTCTTTGTATCGTAAACAGATAAGGCAGAAGACGCGCATTGCATTTTTTAAAGCACTGCATGTTTACGTGCTTCAAAGGAATCCTCATGCCTAAAGATCAGATGAAACCTTCTTTACAAAAGAAAAAAAAGAAACAGCAACCACCATTCAACAAAGAGAGCATAAATTCTCTTAACGTGATGGAGACTCTGGAGAAAACGATCAAACAACAAACCTCTAAAGGTAAAAAAAGTGCTTTGGATGAAAGAACACTCACGCCTAAAGCCAAAGCCCTTTTAGAGGAGTTAAGCAGTGAGCTTGGTGTATCCAAAGAGGTGATCGCAGAGCTGGCTATCACACTTTATAGATTTTACAAGGATAAAGTATGAAATATCTCTGCATACCACTCTCTTTAAAAGAGAAAAAGGCTATTACCCAACAAGCACGATCTTTAAAGCTATCTCGATGCACCTTCATTCATAAAGCTCTATGTCTGCTTCAAAAACAGATGAGACACACAAAAAAAAGACAACACAGGAGATATTTACATGTACAATGAACCCACAGGCGGATGGATCATGGCACTTCTTGCCACACTACTTGCTATTTGGACGTATAGAGTTTCCAAAAGAATTGAAATAGACCATGAAAAAGCGTTTGAAAATATTGAATTTTTAGGACAGAAGTATTGGTGCCTACATCAAGAAGAGCCACACTTTATGCTTCGTCTTAAAACACTCATTGAAAAAATCAAACAAGGCTCCTTTGGAATTGTGTATGAAAAAAAAGAGCCTCAAGTGGTTCTTTTACCTATCGATGAGTTTGACAGGCTCAAAGCGATTGAAGAGTATTTAGAAGATCAAGAGATTGCAAAGATTATAGAAGAGTGTCTTCATACAAGAGATAAAAATGAGCCACATCCTTTGGAGAAGTTTGAGACGTTGCGAGCAAAATACGCTTCAAAGCAGAATGAACATGAGTGAGTTTATGCTATCCATTGTTGTGATAATAGTGATTTGTATGATGTATGTTTTTATCTTAAGACCTGTCCATAGACGCTATGATGCAGTATTTAATCATCTTTTAGCAAAAGAGATCGCCAGAAGGCTTTATCAAGAAACCCATCCAGAATTTAGCTATAAAGTCTATCATGAGGATGATTTGCAACGCCAAATCATCCTAGGCAGTGCGGTGAAAGAGTTTAGAAGATTGGTCAAAAAAAATAGTTAACATTTACGATTGATTAACAAGGCGTTTGAAAACCATTGAAGCTGCAACTCCATGCTTTCACAAGCAAGACAAATATCTCCTTTTTTTCTTTAAACATCTCATATAATACTTCATTTTGTATCACACATTAAAGTCAAACCATAATATTATTGGCTATAATCAAACGAATTCATCACAAAGAAGCACCGTGAAACTGATTCATTTTTCGGACACGCATTTAGGCTTTAACGATTTAGACGTCATCAATGAAGAAAGTATCAATCAACGAGAGGCTGATTTTTACGATGCTTTTTCGCAAGTTATTGAGCAGATTAAAGCGATAAAACCCGACTACATCATCCACACAGGCGACCTTTTTCACCGTCCATCTCCTAGTAACCGAGCTATCACCTTTGCTCTTGAACAATTTAAAATCATTGAAGCACTGAATATCCCGTTTATCATGATAGCGGGCAATCACTCCACACCTCGAACCAACCTAAGCTCACCAATACTCAAAATATTTGAAAACTTCAACAACGTGTATGTTTCATACAATCAAGAGTATAAAAAGATAGAGTTCGATGATGTTATCTTTCACACCTTACCTCACATGCACGATGAGAGCAAGGCACTTTCTCAAATCGAGCTGTGCGAAGCAAACATCGATACAACCAAACGCAACATTATGATGCTTCACTGTTCTGTCGGTGCGCACTATCTCATGGCGGAGTTTGGCGAATGGGTGTATCCGCACGATAAAGAAAGCCTTTTTTCTAAGATGAATTATGTAGCACTTGGGCATTGGCATGGGTTTGGAAAAGTGGGTAAACACGAAAATGTTTACTATGCAGGTTCCACTGAGCGCATGAGGAGCATATTAATAGTAGAAACACTAATTTAGAAATCCAAAAAGATTTGCAAATTCTTAATGACTTTGCGATAAATAATTCCATAATTAGTACAAAAACGATTGTCAAATTATGTCAATTGCTCAATCCAAACTATATTACAGGTTTTTATGATGCAAAATATCACATTGAGGTGTTCGCATACCATCGACGGAATCTTTATATGTGTCAGCATATAATAGAACTAGAAAAGACACATTATTTTTCAAAAAAAGAGTTGTATCAATTGTATTCTTTTTCATCATAAAAAGGTTTTTTAATTCATGCTTTATTATAATCAATCCAAAGGAAAATATTATGCCTCAAGTACTTTATACAATTGAAGAATATATTGTTAGACACCGTAAAAAAGACTCTATTTGGATGGTCTTTAAT
>SAAR01000239.1 GCA_009916335.1 Erysipelotrichia bacterium
CTATTATACAGTCACTCGTTTTTCGATTAAATCAGTTTTCTAGAATTGTGCAGAGTCTTGGAATTCCTTTTTTTGCTTATTTGGAACCATTCTTAGTTCTAAAAAAAGTATGGCATGAGAAGGAAAGAGAAAAGTATAATAATTGGTTAATCGAGTCTGCTAGTCCAGATTATGAATATATAATGCAAAAGATCCCTTTTCTGATTGATTTATTAGATCGATCTTTAACAGGGCAAAAGTATCTAAAACAATATAATAATTTAAATTTTTTAATTGAAAACTGTAAAGACGCATTGTTTGATGATTATATTCATTTAAACGCTAAGGGGAATAATATTTTAACTGATTATATAGCAAAAAATTTAAATCTTTAGTGGGAGATTATATCATTGAGTATCATCCAAACATATCTTCAAAATGTAAATTTTTGTATTAATTTAAAAAAAAAGTGTGTAGTGTATGATATTAGAGAAGTTATAATAAATGCTTTAAAATTAAGTTCTTCTGATTATGTATTGGTTAGTAGTGAAGGTGCACAAACAGAAGAAGAATGTAATTTAATTTTCACTTTGCTTGAAGAAAATCCTAATATTATTTATATTGTCTTCTCTTGTTTTGATGATTTCATGAAAGAAAAAAGTCATCCTCGTCTTTGTCATTATAATGAAAATCTTATGTCTGTTGCAGCTTCTAATGTTGATATTTTTTTAACATGGAATAAAACAAATCAATACTTTTTTGATTGGTTATTTCGGCATAGATTACTTTTTTATCCTGAATATCCTCTATCGGATAAATGTTCTACTAAAGAGGCTTTTGATAAATTATATTATGAAAAAAATTATAATCTTTGGAAGAATTTATATCACATACAAAATGTTTATACAATTCATAGTTCATATGACTTGTATAATGAATGTATGAAAGATTATTTTGATTCAGAAGAGGTTAAAGATTATTTTTATCACTTGGCAGATAAAGGCATTAATCGATTTAAGAGTATTTTTAAACTCGCAGTGAATTCTTTAAAGTTTAGATTTTCATTAAGAGAACATCATTATTGTCATTATGCACTGATTAAAAAAAACAATAAAGATAAGCAAAATTTTATAAATTTAATATCATGAATTAGCAAGGTTATATTATGATGGATAGTATTGTTGTGTTGTCGTTTCCCAAATCAGGTACCGTATTAATTCGAAATATTATCAGAGAGATTACACAGAAAAAACTTTTAATTGAAGAATTAAATAGTACTATAGATTTTCAGGTTTACTTAAAAGAAGCAGGCAACCTAATAGGTCAGAATTTAATACCCACAGGTTTGTATCAAGTAGAAGATTTAGCTTTGTTTGTAAGGGCAAATTTTCACAATGAAAAAGGTGTGATTATAGATGGTATGAATATTGATGTAACAGATATCGTTCAACATCAGATAATTGATACAGGTTGTATTTATAATAGTCATGTTTTTCCTAGTGCTATTTGTAGAAATAAATTATTAAAGAAGATTAAGAAAAAAGTGTATATTTATAGAGATGGATTGGATGTTGTAAATTCTTATATGAAATTTCTTCACAATACAAATAGAACTTATAATATGATGAGACATTTAAATTCTCAATATAAGTTTCAAAAAGTCAATTATACAATGATAAATAATATAGATTTGATTCTTAAAAATTGGGTAATACATACTGGCGAGTATTTGAAAAATCAACAAGAATTCTTTGGTATTCAGTATGAAAAATTGTTATTAGATCCTATTGGAGAAATAGAAAAATTGTGTAAATATCTTGATGTTACTATTTCTAAAAATGCCATTGAAAGAATTATTGAAAAATTATTTTACAAAGAACTACATAATTTTCCATCTCAAAACAAATATTTTGCCCATTATAATAATTCTCCAAAGATGAATGAGTGGATGAATTTCCTTCCCAAAGAATTTTATGATGGGTATAAGAAAACTTATAAACAGCATTTGAAGGAGTTAGGCTATACTAGTAAACTTTATATTGATAATAAAGAAACGGAAGAATTTAGAGGTTGTATGCGTCATAAAATTGCCCAATATAATAAAAAGTCTTCAATAAAATATCAAGATGTTGAAGCCGATAGTTTCATAAAAAATTTAAAAAACTATCTATTGAGCAAACGAGTAGTTATTTATGGTTATGGGGTGTATTCAGCTTTTTTACAAGATGCTTTGTTTGGCGTAGAAATAAAATATATTTACGATGATAAAAAACAATTATTAGGGGCAAGAGATCCTAAATTTTTATTGGAAGATAGTATTTATTATGATGTAATCATCGTAGCAGTACATTATAAATATTATGAAAAGATTTTAAAAAAAATTGAAACTATCCTACCCAAAGAGATTAATGTGGAAATTATTAATGGTTATAATTTTGCATTTGATAAGCATTCGTTAGAAAATATAGTGGAGTACCAAGACAATGTTAAGGTAAATCATCAAAATATCTCTTGTCTAGATTTTTCTTCATAGGAAATTATATGAAAATTCTCATTATTAAATTAGGATTCTCTGAAACATTGGACGAAGAGATAAGTCGTTTTAGCTCTTTGGGCGATGTGTTACGCACCACCCCTATTTTACACACTCTCAAACAGCAATATCCCTCATCGCATATCACGTGGCTTGTCGATGATGCGCCTTTTGCGTTACTTAAAGGCAATTCTCACATCGACCGCATTTTAGTCTGGGATAGTTTTGTGGGGTTTCAGCTTTTAGAAGAGCGTTTTGATGTGGTCATCAATTTGGAAAAAATACCAGGGCTTTGTGCCATTACCAATCGCATCAACGCATGGAAAAAGTATGGATTTCGCTTTGATGAACTCAAGGGAACATATGACGTGTACGAGGGAAGTGAGTATGCGTTTGACTTGTGTACCAAGCATGAAATCAAAAAAAACAATGACAAAATTTGGCAACAAGTGCTCATCGAGATGGTGGGTGGAAAATGGGAAGAACAGCCTTATATTTTGGGTTATAAGCCCAAAACAACCGAAGTGAACGATGTGGGGTTTAACTACAAAGTAGGGCCAAAATTTCCGCATAAGGCGTGGGATGATGCGAATTGGAAAGCCCTTGAACAAGAGCTTTGCAAAGAGAATTACACGATCTCTTGGCAAGAGGGTTTGGAAAATTTGTACCAGTATATTGATTGGATCAATGCCAATCGCATCATTGTCACGAGTGATAGTTTGGGACTTCATATTGCTTTGGCACTGGGTAAAAAAGTGGTGGCGTTGTTTGGGCCAACTTCCTCTCGTGAAGTGTGCTTTTACCACAGTCAAGTGATTCAAAAAGAGACGATGTCTGAGATAAGCGTTGAAGCGGTTCATGAAAAAATCAAATCCTTTGGTTAGTGTGATTATCACGACCTATAACCGTTATGAACTCTTAAAAATCGCTTTGCAAAAAGTCTATGAACAAAGTTACACTAATCTTGAAGTGATTGTGAGTGATGATTGTTCGAGTGATTTTACATGTAAGATTGTGGAAGAGTTTCCTTTGGTGCGTTATATTAAAACACCATGCAATTTAGGCTACACAAAAAACAGCCATTTTGCGCTCTCGCATGCCTTAGGAGAATATGTCATTTTTCTATCGGATGATGATACGCTATGCGACCCGCTTTTCTTTGAGAAGGCGATTGAGATGTTTGCACACAACCCTTTATGTGCGATGGTGATTAGTAAAACGCTCATACAAACCTCACAGCAGAGTGTTTTGCATCACTATGCGTTTAAACCATCTTACACCCCACGTGAATTTTTTGAATGGTGGATGGAGGTTCGCTCCAATTTTTCCGATTATTTTTCCCTCAGTTCGATTCTTTTTCAACGTAAAGTGCTGAGTGAGATTGATGCGTTTAGCTCTTCCTTTGAAGAGTCCTCCACCATTGATGCTTCGGTTATTTTTAAATGTGCAACCCTAGCGGATAGCATTTGTTTTATTGATGTTGTGGGGTATATTTGGCGTTTTCCTGAAGAGGAAACGCTTAGCAATGCCAACCGAGATGATTTGGTCAAACAAGCACAATACAATCTGGCTTTTGTCTTTGATATGGACACTTTTTTAAGACAAAGAACCCTAGAGTCTGGCTTAAAAGAGGTGATTAAAAAAGCCCTCAATCAAAGGGTAGAGTGGGTTTTTAGTGCCATTTTATCGGAGAAAGAAAGACTGCACAATCAGGAAAATTTTGAGCGATTTTTGAACAAAGTAGGGTTTGAAAATACGATTTATATTTACGGCAGAGGTTGGACAGGGTTGGCGTTAAAAACGTTTCTCATTCAGCATGGTGCTAAATTTAAGGCTTTTATTGACGATTTTAAGACAAGCTTTGATGATACAATCGATTTTAAGACGTTCCAACAAGAAGCTGACGTTGCTCATGTTGTCATTTCAAGCTATAAGTATCAAGACATTTATCGTATCTATAAAAAATTAGTTACATGTAAAGAGATTAAAATTTATGATTTACTGGATGATTAACCTAGCATGAGACGAACACACACACGAACGCTGAGCAGAAGGGGTGTTTTATGGCTAGGGCAAACGTGTAATTTGGCATGTTATTTTTGCTATTTTAGAACCAAGATTGATGACAAAGAACACCCCGAACATGCCTTTATGGGCTTGGAAAAAGCGAAAAAGATTTGCCATACCTTACGCTATGTTTATGGTAACACTGCCGTGGATATTCAAGGTGGAGAGCCTACGATTTATCCGCATATTTTTGAGTTGATTGCGTATTGTAGGGAAATTGGGCTGGCTCCAACGCTGATTACCAATGCCATTGTTCTTGCCAAAAAAGAGATGGCGTTACGTTTTAAGGAAGCGGGTGTGAATGATTTTTTAGTAAGTATTCACGC
>SAAR01000240.1 GCA_009916335.1 Erysipelotrichia bacterium
GGATAACGTTTCCACGCCTTTTAATGAGGATTCAATTTTTATACCCTCTCCTTTTCTGAAAATAGTATTTGGGGGTTGTTGCGTTAAATCGAAGAAAGTTAATATACTTTCGCCATAAAACTCAGTTATTTTTTTGAAAATGTCGAGAGAAACACTACATTGACCTTGTTCGATACGGCTTAAGTAAGAAGACGAAATTCCCGTAAGACGGCTAACATCTTCTAAGGTATAAGAATTCTTTTCACGATACGCTTTCAATTTCGCATAATAAATTTCTTTTGAATAATGTCGTTTATTCGTTGGAGTATTTACAACATCATGATCTAACATTTTTTTAATTAAAGCCATATTCATACTTTCCTCAGTTGAATACCTTTTGATTTTTTTTAAAAGTTCTATATCGTTGAAGTCAAAAACACGATAATTATTTCCCTTTCGTTTCGCAGTAAAAAGTCCTGCTTTTTCCCAATTTCGGATCGTTGTGGGAACAACATCAATGATATGGGCAACTTGATTTATATTGAAATACATTTCATTTTGCTTGGCTTGAGTGGATTTTTTAGAAGGTGCATTTTCCATTTTAGGGTCTCCTTTTGCATTGAGGATGAAGATATATTTTAGCTGAAATAGTTGTTGATTTGGTAAATTGATTATATCATTTTTAAAATGATTTGAAAAGTTTGCAAAAGTGTTACTAACATTATAAAACAAATTGACAAGGTTAGAGAAAGCTGATATTCTTGTGCTAATAAATAAAAACAACTAAAAATCCTTTGATATACACTTTGTTTTAAAGCATTTTTTGCGCATTTTTTACTGTTACTGAAGTGGAGATGTTACCAGTGTAGAAAAATAAAAAGTATTTATGTGTATTTTGATGAGATTGTGCAGAATTAGTGTTTTTTATTTAAAGAGGATAAATGTGAAAGATTCTGAGAGAGAATAGGGAGGACATGGCAATGAAAAAGGTATTAGTAACGGGTGGAACACAGGGTGTTGGTTACCAGACTGTAAAAATGTTAGTTGAACAAGGCTATGAAGTTCACCTTACATATCGAAAATCTGCAGGTGTTGCAGATGAATTAATGGAAAAGTACCCGGGCAGAGTGTTTGGCCATAAATTAGACCAAGGTAATGTGGAAGAAATTATTAAGGCTGATTTTTTAACAGAGCATGAATGGCATGGCGTTATTTTCAATGCTGCTTTAGGTTCAGGCACAGTGAAAGAATATGCAGAACAAGGCACAGACTTAAACGCTGCTACAGATACAGCGATGATGACAGTGAATGCTTTAGGACCATTATGGATTTACAAAAAAATCCAAACCATGTTAGAAAAGAAAGAAACACCTACAAAACTAGTATTTGTTTCTTCCGTTGGTGGCGGCTTAGCAGCTTTCCCTAAATTTACATTAAGTGATGGTATGAGTAAATGCGCAGTTGCTTTTCTTGCAAAACAACTTGCTGCTGAAAACATCTATACTTTAATCGATGTATTCTGCATTTGCCCTGGTGCAATCGAAACACCTATGTTCTACTCAAGTACATTAAAAGACATGACACCGGAACAAAGAAAAGCATTTGATTTAGTTCAGGCTAAGAAAAGATTAATTCAACCAGAAGAAATTGCATATTGGATGTGTGAATTAATGAAAGATGAATCCACAGTTTTACACGGTGCAAATATTGATGCAACAATGGGTCTTGCATCCCGTCCTGGTATCCAAACTGAAGCTGGTCTAGAACATAATTAAGAAATATAAAGTGGGGCATTAAGCCCCACATTTAAAAAAATTACAAGGAGGTTATTAGAATGGTGCAATATTTATCTGAAAGAGGTAAAAAATGGGTGAAAACTTTACCACCACTTGTAAAAGCGCATTTTGATAATTTTTACAATATGTATGATAAGCACTCAAATCCCAATGGTTTAATTAATATGGGCACAGCAGAAAGCCATTTAGTGAATAAAGAAGTTTGTGATTTATTAAAAATAGTGGGTAACAGAATGGAGTTAACAGGCCTCAATATTCATTACAATAAATTTGAAGGTAGCGAAGAATTTAGAGATGCTATCGCCAAATATTGGCAAAAGGTTATTTTTGGCGAAGATAGTAATGTGGTTATTACAAAAGACAATGTTGCAACTTGTGCAGGTTGTACGGTAGCTCTTGAAAGTTTAGCTACTATGTTAGCTGAACCAGGTGATGTTTTCTTAATTCCAGCACCATACTATTCAGGTTTTATCGATGACATCAATGAAAGAGCGGGTGTTGTAGCAGTTGGTGTACCATGCGGTACTGATTTAGATCGTGATTCATTTGAAAAAGCTTGGGAGGAACAGACTAAACTGGGAAAAAGAGTAAGAGCGGTATTATTCGCAAGCCCTAACAACCCGATTGGTACTGTATATAAACCAGAAGCAGTAAAAAATGTTATTGATTTTGCAATGGTTCATGACATTGATATTATTTCAGATGAAATTTACGCACAAACAGTATTTGACCCAGAAGCAAAATATGTTAGTACGCTTAAATTAGTACCTGCTGAATATAGGCATAGAGTTCATATAACAAGCAGTTTTGCAAAAGATTTTGTATTATCTGGTTTTAGAACGGGAATTTGTATTTCTTTCAACACTGCAATTATTCAAGGTATGGGCTCAATTACATATTACTCAAGTGTGTCTTCTCATACACAAGGTCTTTTAACAGAAATGCTAAAAGCTCCTGAACTTCCGGAAATTATGCAGCTTTCTAGAGACAGACTTCGTGCAGCTTACCATAGTATCGAAAAAGGCCTAAATAGTATTGGTATTAAAACAATGAGAGCGGAAGCCGGAATTTTTATTTTTGCAGATTTTTCGCCCTATTTGGACAAACTCGAATTTGAAGCAGAACATACTCTTTGGGAAAAAATTTATAATGAATTGATGATAAATATATCCCCAGGTCAATTATTTGGAGCAGATAGACCAGGTATGTTTAGACTTTGCTATGCATTTGACGAAGAAACGGTTAAAGAGGCTTGTAAAAGGCTTGCAGCATTAAAAAAATAAGTAAGATAATATAAATATATTCGTATCCCTCAAAATAAAAAATTAGTTTAAAATCTCACCCTTCCGTTGAGATTAGAGTTGCAAAAACTCTAAGTTTTACCCACGAAATAAAGCTTAGAGTTTTTTAATTCAACAATAATAAAAATTTTAGAAGTGTAATGAATTGAAACAGAACTCATTCAGTATAGCGAGAATTTGAAGGGAGGAAGTACCTTTTCAAGGTGCGTAAATTATGTCGACAAAAGACTTAAAAAGAGATTTGGGTAAGGTTGAATTATTTGGTATTGCCAGTGGTCAGATTATTGGTTCTGGCATCATGGTACTTGTTGGTTTAGGTATAGGTATGACAGGTAAAAGTGTTAACTTGGCATTCGTATTAGCCGCACTTTTCGTAGTTGTATTAAGTGTACCTATGCTATTTTTAACAAGCTGTGTACGCTTAAGGGGTGGCGAATATACGCAAGCATATGTTTTATGTGGTGCAAAATTTACCGGTTTCTGGACAGCAGTTTATATTTGTAGAAATATAGCGTTATCTGTTTATGCGATTTCTTTTGCAGATTATTTCTTATCATTAGTACCAGGTTTGAACCATAAAATTGTTGCGGTTGCTGTTGCATCAGTATTCTTCTTTATCAATGTATTTCCAACAAAGTATATGGCAAAAATTCAAAATGTAATGATGGTTGTATTATTAATTGCACTCGCCATATTTATATTTGCAGGTGTTGGGAAAATACAAGCGGGATATTTTGAATCTGATTTTATGACAAATGGTACAACTGGCTTCTTATCCGCATCGGCATTCTTAACCTTTGCTGTTTTAGGTGCAAATGGTATTTTCCAACTTGGTGGTGAATGTAAAAATCCAAGAAAAGATATTCCGTTTGTTTTAGTTGCCTCAACATTAGGTATTTCTGTTGTATATGCTTTAATCGGTACAGTCGCAGCAGGAGTTTTGCCCGTAGCAGAGGTGGCAAACCAAAACCTTTCAATGGTTGCGAAGGCAATCTTATCTAAACCTTTATACTTATTCTTTATTGTTGGTGGTGCATTAGGTGCCTTAGCTACAACATTAAATGCAAATATTGCTTGGGTAACAAAACCTTTAATTCAGGCAAGTGAAGATGGCTGGTTACCCAAAAAACTTGCAACATTACATCCAAGATATAAAACTCCAGTATATTTGTTGCTATTATTCTACTTAGTAACAATTATTCCGATTATTGCGGGAATTAGTTTACAAAACTTAGCTAACTTGGTATTGATTATGCAATATATTGTAATGATTGCAACTTCTATAGCAACAATTAAGCTGCCAAAGTTATTTCCAAAAGAATGGGAAAAATCTCCTTATCATTGCGGTAATGGTGTTTTAGCTTTCTTTTGCATTGCGGCAACAATTGTATTAATAGTTCAAATTTACTTCAATTTATCATTTTTAACACCAACTTTAATTGTTGGACAAGTTGTTTTCTTAGTATTAGCCATTATATTTGCTCATTTTAGATATAAAAGTGGTAAGGTAATGATACAAACAAGCTATGAAGAAGATTAAGGTATTAAAGAGATAAGTTTTGAAAAAATGCTGACTTTGGTTGGCATTTTTTTATTTCAACTGGGTGTAAATTGAAACGATGAAACAATAAACGTTTAGTGCTGTTGACCAGTTCCCTTCAACGACCAAATACATAGAACATCAATGCTATCCTCTCAATCCACGTTGAGACGAGCTGACTGCTATATGAACGCGAGCCATATTCAATTTACTGGTTTTTATAGGTTTCAAAATATGGTTATCCACACGAAAATAGGTTT
>SAAR01000241.1 GCA_009916335.1 Erysipelotrichia bacterium
TTACTTATTGGTTGCAATTTTGAATATTACTAGGTAATTATAGTTTATTATTATGCATCTGTTTTACTATGCATATAACTTAATTTGATATAAATAATGTTTTGTGTATATCACTTTTAATAATTTTGTATACATTTGAACGTTTTAAGTTTATAGATTATTATTGAAATATTTATAGTGTCTTTTTTACTAATATTAGACTTCGTTATCTCTATAACTTATAAGACTATTATCTTACTGATTTTAACTTTTAATATGTAATATGAAAAATGTTCTGTTAGCTATATTGTCAATTTGTTTTTTAGGTAATATCTTCGATTTAAATGCCCAAAACCACAGTATTTGTGGTAGAATAATAGATAAAACAAATTCTTCATTACCTTATGCTAGTGTTTCATTGTTGAATATTAAAGATAGTACATTAGTTACGGGGACATCATCAGATGAAAACGGGAGGTTTTGTGTTCAAAATGGTATAGGTAGCTATATTTTAAAGTTTAGTAGTATAGGATATATCCCATCTTATATAAATATATATCTTAAAGATGATTTGAACTTAAACGATGTACAATTGGATGATGATACTTATAACTTGAATGAAGTAGTCATTAAATCAAATAGACCAGCGATAACAAGAACCGCAGATAAATTTATTGTGTCTATAGAAAATAGTGTATTGCTGAAAAGTAAAACGTTGGATAAGATTTTAAACGTTTCTCCTGGAGTATTCATAGATAAAAATGGTGTAATTTCAATTAACGGGATTAGTGGGGTAACTGTAGTCGTTAATGGCAAAACTTTACGAATGACTGGAAGCCAATTATCTAGTTATCTTAAGTCGGTACAGGGGCAAGATTTAAACAATATCGAGATTATATCTAATCCTACGTCTCATTATGATGCAGAAGGGGTTGGTGGTGTTATTCGTATAAATACTAAAAGAAAAACAGTGAACGGTTTTTCTGGATATTTATCTTCAGATTTAACTAGAGATCGGTACTTTAAATATAATGAAGGGATTGGTTTAGCTTATTCTATGAAGAAACTTACCGTATATGGTAATTACAATTTTGGGCATGGGAAATCTTATGCTGATAAAGCTGCTAGTGATGTATCGAAAGAAACGAATATTGAATATGATTATTTAGAATCTTATAAAGGACATAGGAATAATCATTCTTATAAATTGGGGCTCGATTGGGATGTTAGTAATAATCATTACTTAGGTGTAGAATATAATGGTCTTAATAATCTTAGAAAAGATACTTATGGTACTAGTCTTACTGAAATATATAATAAGGGTAATTATTCAGGCAAAATCTTTGCAAATACCCCAATGCGAGATGTGTCGAGGAATGATTTATTCAATTTAAATTATGTTTGGAAGATAGATAGTTTAGGGCAGGTGCTTAAACTAGTTGCCGATTATTCTGATGTTTCGGATGATTGTCAATCATACTATTATAATGAATACTTTAATTCTCTGGATGAGTTGACTGATCAAATTTCAAAGAAGCAAGATTCTGATGAAAAAATTATGATTTATTCTACACAATTAGATTACGAAAAGAAAATAAATCAGATAATAAGCTATAGTACCGGACTTAAATATAGCAAAGTAAAAACCAAATATCGTTATTGGTTTTTCCTGAAAAATGAACCGAGCAAAGATTATGTTTTAGATGATCAGCAAACTGATAATTTTCAGTATAATGAAGAGCGCTATGCCGGTTATATTAATTTCAATTATAAAAGAAAAAAGGTAGAGGCAAATTGTGGACTAAGAGCAGAGTATACCACTACAAAAGGAGTCTCATTAGTCATGAATGAAAAAAATGAAGATAATAATTTGAAGTTATTTCCAAGTACTTTTTTAAGATATAACATCAATGATAACCACGGTTTGATATTCTATTATGGCGCAAGAATTAATCGCCCTGATTATTCTTTTGTTAATCCATTTATATGCTATTTAACCGAACTTTCTGTTAAAAAGGGTAATCCCTATTTGAAACCGTCTATAATGAGTATCGTTGAAGCTACTTATGTCTTGAGTAATCGATATTATTTTGCTTTAAAAGCTAACTTTCAAAATAAGGCGTTTTCAGATTATGTATATAGAGAAGATGATATTACAATCTCAACTACAAAAAATATAAGTCAAATAAACTATTATTATTTTAATGCATATATTCCTGTTTCCTTAGGTATTTGGGATGGTTATCATTCTCTGAATGTAGGATTTACTGAAAATAAACAGGATAAAGAGACTGTTAATAGTTTTAATATGAGCTTTAACTCAAATAATAATTTCACACTGTCTGATGATTTAAATTTAGAATTTAATCTAAGATTTTATCCTCGCAGTAAAGGCTTTTATGAGAAAATTGAACGTAATTATTTGAAAATGGATATTGGTTTAAACTACACTTGTCTGAAAGATAAGATGGCCTTTACGATAGGTGTTAATGATATAATTAACACTGGTGGATATAGAAGAGGGAGTTCGCACTATAATAGTTTCTATCGCAAGGAAAGTATAAATTCTGCGGGAAGGTCTTTTGGCTTTGGAGTAAGATATAATTTTAACTCAGGGAAGAAAAATTTCCAAAAAGAAAAAATTAAGTCTAATCAAGAAGAATTGAATAGAATATAATTAAAGCCGTTTGCCCATATCTGTCAAACGATGACAGAAAGGCAAACGGCTTTAACTATTTTATTCTCTTACTTATTTGCTTTCCTCTTCGCGGTCAACTTTAATCAAGCCCCCGGTTGACGGGTCAAATAAAACCTTGATGGTCGATTTCTTATCAAACAATTGTGGAGCAAGGTATTCGAGCGTACCGAATTGTGTAACGGAAATATCCTCTTTCACTAGCTCTTCGTTATTTCTTTCAATTACGATTTGCGCTTTTCCCGGCACGTTGTAAGCAATGCCTTCTAGCTCTTTCTTTTTATCTTCTGCCGGAATGTTCAGCGTTTTAAGGTTGGTGAGCGATACATATACCGGTTCGCCCGCCAGGTTGTTGGCACCCAATATGCCTAGTTTCTTTGAGAAACGGAACAACACTTCGCCCTTCATCTCCTTGCCGGGAGTGATGCGTATAACGTGTGTCTTTTCTTCTTTTGTTTTTGTTCCGGTAAACATCTCCGTCATGGCACGTTCTTGCTCTTCCAATTTCTCGAGCATGATACGTAATTGTTCGCCGTCTTTGGGCATGTTATCGGCTTGTCCGCGTAACAAAGCGTTTTTGCTTTCGCGAATGCTGTATATCTCTTTGGCCACAAGTTCAGCCATCTTGGCGGTAGAGTTAGCCATCAGAATCTCTTCGGTAAGGAATGATCTGGGATTTATGCGCACAGTCTTTGCCGGTTGCGGTTGGGCAACCACTTCTTTGCGGGTGCTCAACGGCATGTTGATGGAGCGCACAATGCCGTCTTCCGTCAACTCCATGAGTGGTGCTACTGTTTTATCTTTGAGCTTAACGAAATAAGTCCGCTCTTTATCGGGCACACCCACTGCTTTTGCCTTTACTTCAGACAGTTCCCAGTATTCGTCGGAGTCAACAGATACGTTGTTCATCCGCAGATATCTCTCAGCGTATTTACCAAATTCACCGGGAGTAAAGGTGGTCTTTACGCTTTTTATTTCAATTTCAACTTCTGTTTTAGGTAACAGGTAGGTAACACCAAAATCTTTTCCGCGTGTAACGCCCATAGTTACCTTGGTTTGGGCGAAGGTTGCGGTAGATGAAAGGAGCAAACTTAAAAGTAAAATAGAGCTTCTCTTCATTTTTATGGTTTTCTTTTAAATAGTTTAACAGCAAATGTAATCATCTTCTTGATAGAATGATGCTAATGGGAGTGAAAAATACTCAACGTACGTTTTATTTCTCTGTCAATGCTTTCCATGCGGCAGGCAGGCAGGATACAATATCGCCCGCAGTGAGGGCAATCATTCCCTGTTGCTCGGCAGCCATGTCTCCGGCCATTCCGTGTACAAATACCCCCAGTCGCGCTGCATCTTCGGAGGTGTAGCCCTGGGCTAGCAGACTTAAAATAACGCCTGTCAGCACGTCGCCGCTTCCGGCGGTAGCCATGCCCGGATTGCCTGTTGAGTTGAAGTATGATTTTCCCTGCGGGGTGACTACTACCGTATAAGCCCCCTTCAGCACAATATAGCATCGGGTGTTTTGAGCAAGTTCGCAGGCTTTGACCAATCGTTCATAGCCGTCTTGGCATTTCCCTGCCAAACGATCAAACTCTCCCGGATGCGGGGTCAGTATGGAACCTTTGGGAATGGAAGAAAGAATATATCTGTTTTCGGCCAAGATGTTCAGCGCATCGGCATCAATCACCATCGGAATTTGGCTACCGCTGATTTGTTCTACCAATGCCGCTGCCGATTCTATGTGCTTGCCCAGCCCCGGACCAATGCCCGCAGCCTGAAATTTTTCGGTGTCAACGGGTGTGCCGAAATATGTTTCGTTCAAATCAGCATGTACCATCGCTTCGGGAACGGATGTTTGCAATACTTCTACGTTTCGTGAAGGAGCGTGAACCGTAAGCAGTCCCACGCCCGACCGCAGACAGGCTTTAGCTGCTAAGACAGAAGCGCCTGCCATGCCGTATGATCCGGCAATGAGCAATGCATGGCCGAAGTTGCCTTTGTGAGCAAAGCGGTTGCGTGGTTTGATAAGTCGGCTCATCTCTTCGCGTTCTGTCAGATAGTAATCTGTTTGTGAGTACTCTTTGGAGGTTCAGAATCATAGTGAAATGCCAGATCTCGTTTTACCTTACTGTCGCCATGTATTACTTGGATTTTCTTGAGATGATCCTCGAGCTTTTTCTTAAGTCGTTCCACACGATCACCA
>SAAR01000017.1 GCA_009916335.1 Erysipelotrichia bacterium
ATATTACTATTGATGAATTAAAAAGAAAGTCTGAAACATTAATGCATATTTTTGAAAAAAAAGAGAAATTGGCTCATTTAAAACAAGAGTTGCAGGCATTAGAATTAGAAAAGAAGTATTTTGATGAGTATGTTGATAAAACAAATATAGAATTGTCTTTAATAAAATCTAATAGAAAAATAAAGTCATATAAAATACTGAAATTATTACAAGAAAGTCAACTAATATCTAAAAACAGTGAGAAATTTAGTCTCTATTACAAAATTAAAAACATGATATTTTATAGGATCTTAGATTGGAATATTTATAAGCAAGATATGATTGTAATAATTACAAGCTTTCAAAATCTATTCTATATAAACAGCAGAAATGAACTTAATCATGAGATTCAACAACTTGAAAGAGAACTAATAGATAAAGGAGATAACTCAATCAATGAATTGTGTGATGAATCTTTAATACTGTTAAGAAAAATGATTTTCAATAGATATGGACATTATCAAATAAGAAAAGTATTTACAGAGGATGAGTTATGGAAAAATTCTAAAGAGTTTCTTGAAGAATATCCAATTGTTTTAAGTACGACATTCTCTTCAAAAAGTAGTTTGAATAAAGATATAATATTCGATTATTTAATCATGGATGAAGCTTCTCAGGTTGATATTACTACTGGTGCTTTGGCTTTATCATGTGCTAAAAATGCAGTTATAGTTGGAGATATAAAGCAACTTCCTAATATTGTAACTTCAAAAACTGAAAAGATAGCAGATACAATATTTGATCAGTTTAATATTGATGAAGGATATCGTTTTGCTAAAAGTTTTTTACAATCTATTGTTGAAGTAATTCCAAATATAAGTGATACTTTGTTAAGAGAACATTATAGATGTCATCTAAAGATTATTAATTTCTGTAATCAAAAGTTTTATAATAATGAATTAATTATTATGACTGAAGATAAAAAAGAAAGTGATGTATTATCAGTCATAAAGACTAACATAGGGAATCATTCAAGAGATCGATATAATCAAAGACAAATTGATGTCATACGTAATGAAATCTTAACTAAACCTAATACAACTGATTTAGGAATAATAACTCCTTATCGAAATCAAGTTAATGCATTGCAGGAACAATTAAAAGACTCTGATATAGATATTTCAACAGTTCATAAATTTCAAGGAAGAGAAAAGGATGCAATTATTATATCGACAGTTGATGATGAAATAACAGATTTTAGTGATGATCCATACTTATTAAATGTTGCGATTTCTCGAGCAAAAAAACAATTTATGTTAGTTGTTTCTGGAAATGAACAGAAGAAAGAGAGAAATATTAATGATTTGATTGCTTATATTCAATATAATAATTTTGAAGTTAGAGAAAGCAAAATTTATTCGGTATTTGATTACTTATATAAACAAAATACACAAGCAAGGATAGATTATCTTAAAAAATATAAAAAAGCATCTGAATATGACTCAGAAAATTTAATGTATACTCTTGTTAAAGATGCTCTTTCAGATAACGTATATGATAGTTTGGATGTAGTTTTACACATTCCTTTACATATGTTGATTAGAAATTTCAAATTACTTAATGAGACAGAGCGTAAGTATGTGATGAATCCAAATACTCATGTTGATTTATTGATTTACAATAAAATCACCAAAAAAACTATTCTAGCGATTGAAGTTGATGGTTATAAGTTTCACAAGAAAGGAACAGTTCAATCAAAAAGAGATGAAATTAAAAACAAAATTTTAGAATTATACGAAATACCATATATACGGTTTAGTACTAATGGAAGCGGTGAAAAAGAATTGTTGTTAAAGGAGTTATCAAAAATAAACAATACACTTTAACGCATTATACCTGTAAGTATGAAAGCGTAAAAAATAGATAGGAAGTCTAACATTTTTTGAGTATTGAGACTTATAAATACATTCATTTTATATCAGCAATAAATTAAGATAAAACAATTGTTTTTATTATTGAATTTCGTTTTTTATTAAAATGAATCTACTTAGAAAATTAAAAATCCTTTAAATTATAATATTTATGATAATCAACCAAGAAAGGAGTAAGGAAAATGAATTATATGTTGATGAACAAAAACATTGAAGTTTTAGAATTTTCATAGGATAAAGAAATACATACAGTTACAAAAATTAATCGTGTAATTCATCCTGACTATGCTCCTTTAGGGATTGTTGAATATAAAACAGGTATTAGAAAAAAAGATTTGAATAACAGGTGGAAGGATCATTCAATTCCTGCCTCTAGAAGCAGATTTAAAGAAATAATGCTAGAAATGGAAATTCATTCTTCTGTAGAATTGCTTGAAAGATGCTCTGGTCTTAGTTTAAGTGATCAATATTGGATAAAAGAAGAAAATTCTGATATTGAGTGGAATGATATTGATTTCTTTTAAAATGAATTTAGTGAAGATATGGGAAAAATATTGATGAGACAAATTAACTATTCTGAAAACTTTGATATTTTTAGTCCAGATAATTCATGTGATGGAAACTTAATAAAGAAATGGGAAATCATAAATGGCGTTCGTTATCTTATTAAAGGTGGAAATAGCTTTAATAATCAAGAACCATTTAATGAAATCATCGCTGTAAAACTATATGAAAGAATACTTAAAAAGGTTGATTGTGTTCCATACGGATTGATTCAAGAAAATAGTATGTACTATTCAGCTTGTCCTATCATGATAAATACAAATGAAGAAATAGTATCTGCTTATTACATTGATCAAGCAATCAAGCAAAGAGGAAATGATTCTTTATACACACATTTTATTGAAGCATGTAACTCTCTTAATATCCCAAACGCTAAGTTACAAGTTGATAAAATGATTGTCTGTGATTATATTATTGCAAATTATGGTCGGCATTATCGTAACTTTGGTGCGATTAGAAATGTGAACACACTGGAATGGATTGGAATTGCTCCTATATTTGATAGTGAAGTTCTTTATGGGCTACACAACCAATAACTGCAATTGGAAATACATGCAAATCTAAACCATTTAAACCTTCTCCAGATGAACAGTTAGAATTAGTGGATGATTTACCTTGGTTAGATGTAGCAAAACTCGAAGGCTTTGAAAAAGAAGTAGAAAAAATATTTATAATAAATCCACTAATGGCTGAGATAAGAATTTAAGCAATTATTCAACAATTAAAACTAAGAATAAATAAAGTTGTCGAAAGAAAAAACGATTAGAGAATTGATAAAAGTCCTTCTTTCATTGTTTCTCATAAAAACTGTATTCCTCCATATGTAGGTGGAATACAGTTTTTATAAGCCTGATTATTATAGATATTTTATATAGTCTTGTCGACCATAGAAAATACGTAAAATGATTACTTCTTGTTTCTGTTCGCTTATTCGATAAAGCATAACATAGTGGTCAATCACACATTTGTGATATCCTAATTTATTTAAGTATTTTTGATTTGATAATGCATATATTTTAGGCTGTTCACTTAACAAATCAAGACTACTTTCCATTTTGTTAGCAAAATTAGTCGCTGCAGTAGGATTACATAATTTGACAGCTAAGTAATGCAGAGTTTGTGCAAGGTCATACTCTGCAGATTTTGACATTATAATTTTATATGCCATATTTCTCTCTTAATTTTTTTAGTGATACTTTTGCATCAACAGTGTGACCATATTTGCATTCTTCTTCTGCAATCATAAGTTTTTCATACACATCTAATAATGCCATTTTTTCTTCATAAGTTTCCATACTCATAATTACCATGTCTCCATAACCATTTTTAGTTATAAATAATGGCTCATTGTTTTTTTTACATAAATCTGAAATAGCTGAAGTATTTTTCAAATCACGAATTGGTATAATATTCGGCATAAATATCGCTCCTTTTATGGTACAATTATACCATAATTATTCCATAATGAATACAAAATTTGAAAGGGTGTTAAAAAAATGAAGATACTATATGTTACAGATTTACATGGGATAAAGCTAAATATAGAAAAATATTAGAAGTTGCAGTAAATAAAGAAATTAATATTATTATCAATGGTGGTGATATGCTTCCAAAACAATGTAATAGACATGAAGAACAACCATTATTTATCAAAGGCTTTTTAAATGATTACTTCAAAGAGTTGAAAAAGCATCAGATTAGCCATCTTTGTATGCTCGGCAATGATGATTTGCAAGCCTTAGATGAGTTGTTTGATAGTGTATGTGAGAAATATGATAACGTTTATAACATAGCTGGTAAAAAAGTGATAATTAATGATTATGAAATTGTTGGTATGAACTATATTTTAGACCACCCATTTGGATGCAAAGACAGAGTTATCACAGAAAAAGATTATATTCCCCAACGACAATTAAGACCTGTTGCTGGAATATCAAATATGTATGGTTATAATAAAATTTATGACTGGTTAGAATATTCTGTGACAAAATTACCATACATGTGTGATGTTTTAGATGAGTTACCAGAGTCTTGTAATCCAAGAAAAACTATCTATATTATGCATATGCCTCCAGCAAGTTTACGATTAGGACAATTGCTCTATCAGGATTTGGATATTGGTTCAGTTGATATTTATAATTTTTTAAAAAATAAACAACCATTACTATCATTGCATGGACATATTCATGAATGTCCTGATACACAAAAAGGAAAATGGATAAATTGGATAAATAACACTACTTGTATTCAACCAGGACAAACTGAACTTTACGATGATAAAATGGTTTATGTAGAGATTGATTTGTTTAATGAAAAATACGAGCGAAAAGTAATTAATGTATAAGAACATGAAAGATAAATTCTTTTTGTACGGGAGATATTTTATGAATGAAGAAACTAAAAAGATCATTGAGGAAGTGAATACAAATATGTGTTTAGTAAGTATGCCATTAACTATACAAGATAAAGATATATTATGTAGATGTTTGAACGAAAAATCTTCTTTTGAAAAAGAATGAGAACACATATTGTTGAAAATTGAAGGATTGCATAACATTATTACCAAAAAATAAAAATAATTCAAAAAGTGGGAATAGAATTATGTAAAAAGCTTTAAATTATAGAAAAATCCTTAGTAGAGACCTCAAAATCTCTACTTTTTTCATGTTAAGTGGAACATTGTTTCTTTAACAGAAAGTGGACCCATGTTGGTGTCATAGATTGTGGTTCTACATAGGACCATACCCCTAAATTATTTGCTGTACGCCACAAACGATTTCTCTGTGCACTAGATAAAGCTTGTCCCATATCTAAGGCAGTTCCTGCATAATGCTGTGATTGTCGACCATGTCCACCTTCCCAAATACGTTTAAAAGCATAGCGAAAAGGAATAGGAGCGTTGAATTCTCGTCTTGTTGCATTCCATGATTCCATTGTTTGTATGGTTGTCCAAAGAACACTAGAATTAGAGCTGCCACGAAATTCCCTTACTAACATTGTGCGATTATAGGAATAAGGCATCGCTTCATTTTCGTTGCGATAAAAGGTCAACATCTTATTATTGTAATTATCATATACAATTATTTTTGTCATTTTTTACCTCCTACCATACACTATGCAAAAAAAGAAAAAACTTATAGACAAGTGTCATAATTGAAAACATCTATGTGCCAACCTTGTACTAGAGTACGATTACGATAACAATGGGGAATGTAAAAGTTTTCATAAATACATGGTTTCTTACATTTTGTATCATTTAACCTTGACATACAGCTATGTATCCTTTAATATATATGAGAACAAAGGAGTTCAATACAAACGTATGATGCGTTTTTAGTATTGGACTTCTTTTTTATGTATTATTAGGAGGCGAATATATATATGGGAGAATTATTGCAGAATACTTTGTATGATCCATCATTTGAACATGATAATTGTGGGATTGGTGCAGTTGTTAATATCAAAGGAAAGAAAACATATAAAACAGTTGATGATGCGTTGACGATTGTCGAACGTTTAAAACATCGTGCAGGAATGGATGCAAAGCAAGAAACAGGAGATGGGGTAGGTATTTTATTACAGATTCCTCATGCTTTTTTTAGAAAACATGTTGCTTTAAACTTACCAAAAGAGGACTTTGGTGTAGGTATGTTTTTTTTACCAAATGAAGAGTTAAAAGCCAAAAAAGCAAAACAGATGTTTGAGGTCATTGCTAATAAAGAAGGATTAGAAGTACTTGGTTGGCGTAAAGTAGATGTGGATGAAAGTGTATTAGGGACAAAAGCATTAGCATGTATGCCTATGATTACACAATGTTTCATCGCCAAACCAGCGAATGTAAAAGCAGGGATTGACTTTGATCGCAAACTGTATATCGTTAGAAAAATATTTGAAAGTTCACACCCTGAAACATATGTGTGTTCTTTATCAAGTCGTACGATTGTATATAAAGGAATGTTTTTAGTGGGACAATTACGTTCTTTTTACAAAGACTTACAAAATCATGAATTTGTTTCCGCTATCGCATTGGTACATTCTCGTTTTTCTACTAATACAATGCCTTCTTGGGAAAGAGCACACCCTAATCGTTTAATTGTACACAATGGAGAAATTAATACGATTCGTGGAAATGCAAATAAAATGTTGGCACGTGAAGAAAATATGCAGTCTACTATATTAAAAGATGAATTAAAAAAAGTGTTGCCAGTGATTGACACAAGAGGAAGTGATTCTGCTCGTTTAGATAACACCTTAGAATTTATGATGATGGCAGGGATTGAATTACCACGAGCAATGATGATGTGCATTCCTGAGCCTTACCAAAATGATCGTAATATCGCTAGAGAAAAACGTGATTTTTATCAATATAATGCATGTTTAATGGAACCATGGGATGGACCTGCATCTATTTTATTTTCTGATGGAGATGTAATGGGAGCTGTATTAGATCGAAATGGTTTAAGACCATCACGTTACTATATTACGAATGATGATTATTTAGTATTGTCAAGTGAAGTAGGTGTTTTACCTTTTGATGTTGAAAATATAAAAGTGAAAGAACGTTTAAGACCAGGAAAAATGTTACTTGTTGATACATTAAAGCAATGTGTGATTGATGATGATACATTAAAAATGCATTATGCTTGCAAAGAACCATATGGGGAATGGTTAGAAAGTAATTTAGTTCATCTAAAAGAGGTAGCAATTCCTAATCAAAAGTGTGAACAATACGAAGGTAAACATTTAGAAATACTACAAAAAGTACATGGTTATAGCTATGAAGATGCGAAAAACTATATTCTGCCATTAGCATTAAATGGGATTGAACCTGTGATTGCAATGGGAATTGATTCACCATTAGCGATACTTAGTAAAATGAATCAACCATTATTTAATTATTTTAAACAGCTATTTGCACAGGTAACTAATCCACCGATTGATGCAATACGAGAGGAAATTATCACAAGTAGTGAAGTGTATTTAGGAAAAGAAGGAAATTTATTAACAGAAACAAGTGCGAATGCCCATCTGTTAAAAATTGAAAATCCAATCTTATCAAATATGGATATGCTTAAAATAAAAACGATGAATAAAGAGGGATTTAAAGTTAAGGTATTATCCATTATCTATTATAAAAACAGTTCATTAGAAAATGCTTTGGATAATTTATTTATTGAAGCGGATAAAGCAATCCATGAAAATGCAACGATTTTAGTATTGAGTGATCGTGGGGTAGATGAAAATCATGTACCAATTCCATCTTTATTAGCGATTTCTGCGATGCAACAGTATTTAGTGAAAAGTAAAAAACGTATGTCAGTGGCATTAATATTAGAGAGTGCAGAACCTAGAGAGGTGCATCATTTTGCGACTTTATTAGGATATGGAGCGAGTGCAATCAATCCATATTTAGCCCATGATACCATTGCGGATTTAATCAAACAGAATTTATTGAATAAAGATTACTATGCAGCAGTAGATGATTATGATCATGGTATCTTACATGGAATTATCAAAATTGCATCAAAAATGGGGATTTCTACCATTCAGTCTTATCAAGGTTCACAAATATTTGAAGCCATTGGGATTAGTAAAAAAGTGATTGATAAATATTTTACAAATACGATCAGTCGCGTGGAAGGAATTGATTTAGAAGATATACAAGAAGGGGTGGAAGCACGCCATAATAAAGTGTATGATACACTAGGCTTACCAGTTGATCAAAGTTTAGATAGTAATGGCTTTCATCAATTAAGAAGTCATAAAGAAGAACATTTGTACAATCCTAAAACGATCCATATGTTACAAAAAGCAACACGAGAAACACGTTATGATTACTTTAAAGAATATACAAAGATGATTGATGAAGAAATGCAACATACTACTTTGCGTGGTCAATTAGAATTTGTGTTTCCTAAAAAAGGAATTTCAATCGATGAGGTAGAAAGTGTTGAATCAATTGTTACTCGTTTTAAAACGGGGGCAATGTCCTATGGTTCTATCTCAAAAGAAGCACATGAATGTATGGCAATTGCGATGAATCGATTAAAAGGAAAAAGTAATTCAGGAGAAGGTGGAGAAGATAAGGAACGTTTTTTAGTAGATGAAAATGGCGATAGCAAGTGTAGTGCGATTAAACAGGTTGCATCAGGTCGTTTTGGTGTAACTAGTGAATATTTAATTAGTGCAAAAGAAATTCAAATTAAGATGGCACAAGGGGCAAAACCTGGAGAAGGGGGACAATTGCCTGCTAGTAAAGTATATCCTTGGATTGCCAAAACACGTCATTCTACGCCTGCTGTTTCCTTAATTTCACCTCCTCCTCATCATGATATTTATTCTATTGAGGATTTAGCACAATTAATTTACGATTTGAAGTGTGCGAATGAAAAAGCACGAATTTCTGTTAAATTAGTATCTGAAGCAGGAGTTGGTACGATTGCTGCAGGGGTTGCGAAAGCAGGAGCAGAAGTCATCTTAATCTCTGGATATGATGGAGGAACAGGAGCAGCACCTAAAAATTCTGTTTATCATGCAGGGTTACCTTGGGAGCTAGGGCTTGTAGAAACACATCAAACGTTAATGATGAATGGTCTTAGAAATCGTGTTGTGATTGAAAGTGATGGAAAGTTAATGAGTGGAAAAGATGTTGCCATCGCCTGCTTGTTAGGAGCTGAGGAATTTGGTTTTGCCACTGCACCTTTAGTGAGCATGGGTTGTGTTATGATGCGTGTATGTAACTTAGATACTTGTCCTGTGGGAATTGCAACACAAAACCCAATTTTGCGTAAGCGTTTTAGTGGTAAACCTGAATACGTTGAAAACTTTATGCGCTTTATTGCACAGGAATTGCGTGAATATATGGCGAAGTTAGGTTGTCGCACGATTGATGAAATGGTTGGTAAAACGCATTTATTAAAGGTGCGTGAGCAGGGTGAACAAACATTAGCTAATAAGCTTTCTTTCACTTCGTTATTACAACCTTTTGATGCTCAAAAGAAAGAGCCATGTACATTTCAAAAACAGGCACGTTATGACTTTGAACTAGAAAAGACGAAAGATGAACAATTATTACAGATGTTTATGCCTTACTTAAAACAACAGAAAGCATATCAAACAAGTTTACAAGTCGATAATTTAGATCGAACATTAGGAACACGTTTAGGTTCTATGATTACTCGTTTGTGTGGTAGTAATCTAAACGATGATATGTATCAAGTGCATTGTTATGGTAGTGGTGGACAATCTTTTGGTGCGTTTATTCCTAAAGGATTAACTTTGACATTAGAAGGAGATAGCAACGACTACTTTGCAAAAGGTTTATCAGGAGGTAAGTTAGCGATTTATCCAGATAAAAAAGCAACATTTAAAGCAGATGAAAATATTATTATTGGTAATGTTGCTTGCTATGGAGCAACAAGTGGAGAAGTATATATTGCTGGGATTGCAGGAGAGCGTTTTGCAATACGAAATTCAGGAGCTACTTGTGTGGTCGAAGGTGTAGGAGATCATGGTTTAGAATATATGACAGGTGGAAAAGTGTTGATTTTAGGTGCATGTGGACGCAATATAGCTGCTGGTATGAGTGGTGGTGTTGCCTATATTTTAGATGAAGATAACAATCTTTATGCCAAATTGAATAAAGAATTAGTAGAAATGAGCATAATTGAAGATTCATATGATATTGAAGAAATTAAAAAGATGATCGAACGTCATGTACAACACACAAACTCACAAAAAGGAGCCTATGTATTAGCTCACTTTGATGAATATATTCACAAATTTAAAAAGATTATTCCTTATGATTATAAAAAAATCATCGCTTTAATTAAGCAAAATGAAAAACGTGGCATGAGTGATGAACAGGCAAAGATGGAAGCGTTTTACGCTGTGAAAGAAGGGTAGGTGTTACTATGGGAAAAACAGGTGGTTTTTTAACAATTAAAAGAATGGATAGTAAAGCAATCGCACCTACACTACGAATTCAAAATTTCAATGAATTTCATCTTCCTCTAAGTAAAAAGCAACAACAAGAACAAGGGGCTAGATGTATGGATTGTGGGGTACCATTTTGTCAGAATGGACAGATGATTGCTTCCATGACAAGTGGTTGTCCGTTAAATAATCTTATTCCAGAATGGAATGACTTGATTTATCATGATCACTATGAACAAGCATTATATCGTCTATTGAAAACAAGTCCTTTTCCTGAATTTACAAGTCGTGTTTGTCCAGCGTTATGCGAAAAAGCATGTACTTGTAGCTTGCATGGAGATGCAGTCAGTGTAAAAGAAAATGAATTAGCGATTATTGAATATGGGTTTGCCAATCAGTTGATTAAACCTCATACAAGCCAAATAAAAACAGGTAAGAAAGTAGCGATTATCGGTAGTGGACCAAGTGGATTAGCTTGTGCACAACAATTGAGTAAGCGTGGACATCAGGTTAGTGTGTATGAACGCCATGATCGTGTTGGTGGTTTACTGATGTATGGGATTCCCAATATGAAATTAGAAAAACACATTATTGAACGTCGTTTGCAAATTATGCGTAAAGAAGGAATCGAATTTAAAGTAAATCAAAATGTTACAAACAAAGAACAGGCAGATACACTATTAAAAGATTACGATGCGATTGTATTGGCTTGTGGAGCAAGTAAACCTCGTGATATTAATGTGGCAGGTAGAGATGGAAAAGGAATTTATTTTGCAGTGGATTTTTTAACCTCTACGACCAAAGCTTTGTTAGATAATCAATTAACACATGGCTATATTAATGCCAAGGATAAACATGTTTTAGTAATTGGTGGTGGTGATACAGGAAATGATTGTGTTGCAACTAGTATTCGTCATGGTTGTAAAAGTGTCTTACAATTAGAAATGATGCCTAAACCTCCTATTTGTCGTAGTGAGGATAATCCATGGCCTGAGTGGCCCAAAGTATTAAAAACGGATTATGGACAAGAAGAAAGTATTGCCGTATTTAAAAAAAATCCTCGTATTTATCAAACAACAGTAAAAGAATTCATTAAAAATGCACAAGGTGAAGTGGTTAAAGCGAAATTAGTGAAGTTGGCATTTGTTACAGATGAAAAAACAGGGAAGAAACAAATGCAAGAAGTCGCTGATAGTGAATGGATTGTGGATTGTGATCTTGTATTAATTGCCGCTGGTTTTATCGGTGCACAAGAAGAAATTGTAAATGCGTTTAATGTCAAAGTGAATGCAAGAAATAACGTTGAAGCAAATGAATTAGATTATCAGTGTAATGTTGAAAAAGTATTTGCTAGTGGTGATGTACGCAGAGGACAATCCTTAGTTGTATGGGCGATTAAAGAAGGAATGGAATGTGCTAAAAGTGTAGATAAATACTTAATGGGATATTCAAATTTATAAATAAATAAGGTGAGCGAAATATAATTTGCTCACTTTATTTATTTATATGAGGATACCATTGGTATGATCTATTTCATGCTGTATAATTTGGGCGATAAATCCCTCGTATGTTTTAATTTTAGTTTTGAAGTCTGCATCTTGATAACGTACCTTGATTTTTTTATAGCGTTTTGTCTGTTTTGTTTTTGTATGTGATAAACATGCTTCTTCACATACATAATAGGCATCACTGTGTTTAATAATTTCTGGATTAAGCATGTAGTGGTATTGATAATCTTGAATAAAAGCAATAATATTTTTATTTTCACCAATCATATTTGCGGCCATACCAACACAATGTGTTTGATGGTGTTTAAGTGTATCTAGTAAATCCTTAACGATAAACAAATCTTGTTTAGTGGCGATCGTTGCTTTTTGACTTAAAAAAGTGTGGTCTTTCATAATATTTCTAATCATCTACTTACCATATCCTTTCTTGATTATCATTATTATAGCAAATTTGTGTGAAAACATGAAAGAGATGATGAAATAGGGATATATCACATAATTTTCGCAATGAACTCGTTGTTTTTTTAAGGAATTAAAAATACAAACATGATATAATACAGGCGTATGACAAAATTGCAGAAAGGAATTGTTTTATGAAAATTGCACAGGTGTATATCGAATACAACAATATGGCAGTGGATCAATGTTATACCTATTTGTGTGGGAATCATGATGTACAAGTGGGTATGCGTGTGTTAGTTCAGTTTGCACATAAAACAATTGTTGCTTTTGTCTATGAAGTAAAAGAAATAGATGCAGAAAAGTTGGCACAGATTCCTTATGAAGTGAAAACAATTATTTCTTTGATTGATGAAAAACCACTGATTAATGATGAGTTATTTCAATTAGCGAAAACGATGTCTAAAACATGTGTAGCTCCTATGATTAGCTGTTTTCAAGCAATGTTGCCTAGTAAACTAAAACCAAAAAGCAGTAATCATAAAATCAAACAAGAAGTTTGGGTAGTTTATGAGCAGTATGTGGTGTTTAAAACAAAGCAACAGCAAGCAGCGATGGCGTATATTGAAGAACATAAAGAAATGCGTCGAAGCGAGTTTAATCAATTGTATAAAAATCAATTACCTGCTTTATTGAAAAGTGGTGCAATTTATTTAGATGAGCGTGAGGCAAGTGCCACTTTACAAGGTGTGTATGAAGATTGTCCTGTTGTGCTAAACAAGGAACAAGAGCAGGCAGTGCTAACGATGCAAGAAAGGCAAGGTTTTCATGTCTATTTATTGCATGGTGTAACAGGTAGTGGGAAAAGTGAAGTGTTTTTACAGATGGCAAAGCAAGAACTAGCGAAAGGCAAACAAGTGTTGTTTTTAGTGCCTGAAATTAGTTTAACACCACAAATGGTAAAACGTGTAAAAGCACGTTTTGGCAATGAGGTGGCAATCTATCATTCTTCTTTAAACAATCAGGAGAAATATGAGCAATATCGTCTTGTGGCAACCCATAAGGTGAATATCGTGGTGGGAACACGTAGTGCTATTTTTATGCCTTTTGATCATTTAGGGCTTATTATTTTAGATGAGGAACACGATCAAAGTTATAAACAAGATTCTACTCCTAAGTATCATACAAGAGATATGGCGATTGAAAGAGGGAAGTATCATGATTGTAAAGTGATTTTAGCAAGTGCAACGCCTTCCTTAGAGTCCTATGCAAGAGCGATTAAAAAGGTTTATACGTTAGTGAAATTGACAAAGCGTATTTATGGGGATATGCCTCACACAAAGTTAGTGAATATGAAAGAGGCAATGCAAAATGGCGAAAATTTTATTTTAAGCAATGCATTAAAACAAGCCATTGCTTTACGTTTAGAACGTCATGAACAAGTGATTTTATTGTTGAATCGTAGAGGATATGCCCCAATTTTACGTTGTATGGATTGTGGTTATGTTGTAAAATGTCCGCATTGTGATTTAGCTTTAAATTATCATAAGCAAAGCAAGGAATACAAATGCCATGTATGTGGGTATAGCGAGAAAAGCACATATACATGCAAGCAATGTGGCAGCTCGCATTTAAAATTTTTAGGACTAGGTACACAAAAATTAGAGGAATATGTCCAACAATGTTTTCCTAGGGCAAACATTGTACGAATGGACGCTGATACAACAACCCATAAAAATGCCCATGAAAAGTTATTGGCAAGATTTGAAAAAGAAGGGGATATTCTTGTTGGAACGCAGATGATCGCCAAAGGGTTAGATTATGAAAATGTTACATTAGTTGGTATTTTAAATGGAGATGCTTTATTAAATCGCAGTGATTATCGCAGTGTGGAACTCACATTTGATTTATTAGTGCAGGCAAGCGGTAGAAGTGGAAGAGGACAAAAAGATGGACAGGTGATGATTCAAGTGTATGATGATCACCATTATGCAATACAATGTGCCATTCGCCATGATTATGAAACTTTCTTTAAATATGAGATGCGTTTTCGCCATTTAGGGAATTATCCTCCTTATGCGTATTTAGGGGCAATGGTGTTGTCAAGTAATAACGCACAAAAAGCGTATGAGGAAATCAATGCCTTATTGCCAATGTTAGAAGATAAAAATATCGCTGTTTTAGGAGCGGTTGAATTATTGAAGATGATGGACCAATATCGCTATCGGGTTATTTTGAAAAGTAAGGATCAAGAATTGATTGCCAATAAATTATATGATGCTTATAAAGAGCATATAAAACGTAAAGGGAAAGCAAAATTAGAAATAGATGTCAATCCATATATGTTGGATTAGGAGGAAATATGAAAGCAAGATATGCAGCGTTTAATATCTTAAAAGATATTTGTTTAGAAAAAAGATATAGTAATTTAGCACTAAAGGAAGATTTAGATGCTTTTAGTGATGTGGATAAAGGGTTGATTACCAATATTGTGTATGGAACTTTGCAACATTATCGCTATGTTCGTTATATGTGGGAGCAATATCCAGAAAGTATTCCTCGTGAGGAAATTGGGATCTTGCTTGATATGAGTGTTTACCAACTATTATTTTTAGATAAGGTACCTGATTATGCCGTTGTCAATGAAGCAGTTGATATTGCAGCTAGTATTTATGAAGGAAAATACACCAAGTTTGTTAATGCTATTTTACATAATGTGATTCGCAATGGAAAACGTGTTATTAGTGGTAGCGAGATAGAAAGAAAAGCAATTGAAACATCAATGCCTTTATGGATTGTAAAGATGTGGTGCAAACAATATGGACAAGAGATATGTTTTCGCATTTGTGATAGCTTAAATCGTATTCCAAATCAAGTAGCTCGTGTGAATACATTAAAAATTAGCAAAGAGGAAGTAAAAGCGAATAATCCAGATTTTATTGATGCTCATATTGCAAACGATGCTTTAATTTATACAAAAGGAAATATTGCTCACAGTGAGGAATATAAAAAAGGGTATGTTACAATTCAAGATGAATCAGCTCAATTAGTAAGCGAATTTTTAGATCCACAACCCAATGAAGCGATCTTAGATATGTGTGCTGCACCAGGTAGTAAAACTTGTCATATCGGTAGTTTAATGAAAAATAAAGGGGAATTATATGCTTTGGACATTCATGAACATCGTGTGGAATTGATTAAATACAATGCAAGAAGATTAGGGATTATTATGCTTGATGCACTGGTACAAGATGCCACAAAATTAGAAAATGTGTTTAAGCAAAATTACTTTGATCGTATTTTATTAGATGGTCCTTGTAGTGGATATGGAGTCATTGCTAGAAAAAGCGATATTAAATATCATATGAAAAGTGAAGACATGGATAGTTGTATTCAAATGCAAAGAAGATTACTAGAAAGTGCAAGCAAATATTTAAAGGTAAAGGGAATCTTAGTGTATTCAACATGTACCTTGAATAAAAAAGAGAATGAAAAGCAAATTGAGTTGTTTTTAAACGTACATCCAGAATTCACGTTACTTGAACAGCGGACAATTTTCCCTTATGAGTATCAAAGTGATGGCTTTTATATGGCAAAACTAATGAAGATGAAATAATTTTTACTTGTGTTTGTGCTATAATAAAAAATAAAGTAAGGAGAGCAAATGAAAAGTATTTACGATTATAGCTATGATGAATTGCAAGATTTGATGATCTATCATGGCTTAAAAAAATTTAGAGCGAAACAAATCTTTGAATGGCTGTATCGAAAAAGGGTACAAAGCTTTGAAGAGATGAGTAATATTAATAAAGAATTAAGGACATTGTTAAGTGAAAATTACAGTCTTTCCTCTTTGACATTAGTAAAAAAACAAGTGGCAAAAGATGGAACAACAAAATTTCTTTTTTCATTAGAAGATGGTTCCTATATTGAAACGGTTATGATGATTTTTGATTATGGAAGAAGTGTTTGTGTATCCTCACAAGTTGGTTGTAATATGGGCTGTGATTTTTGTGCAAGTGGTTTATTAAAGAAGAAACGCGATTTAACATGTGCAGAAATGGTTGCACAAATTGTATATATCCAACAAGAAATGGATAAAATTGATGAGCGAGTATCGCATATTGTAGTAATGGGTACAGGAGAGCCTTTTGATAATTATGAACAAGTCATGCGTTTTTTAAGCATTGTGAATCATGATCAAGGATTGGCAATTGGGGCTCGTCATATCACTATTTCTACTTGTGGTATTGTGCCTAAAATTTTAGCCTTCTCTCATGCAAAATATCAATATAATTTAGCGATTAGCTTACATGCACCAAATGATGCATTACGAGATCAGTTGATGCCGATTAATAAAGCATATCCATTAAAAGAATTGATGAAGGCATTAGAAGTATATATGAAAGAAAATAATCGACGTTTAACGTTTGAATATATTTTGTTATCCAATGTTAATGATAGTGAACAACATGCTAAACAACTTGCTAAATTATTAAAAGGGTACAATGCCTATGTGAATTTAATTCCTTATAATGCTGTTGATGAGCATGGGTATCAAGGGGTTGATCGTAAACGAGCAATGATTTTTTACGATCAGTTAATGAAAGCTGGTGTTCGTGCTACGATTCGTAAGGAGCATGGTAGTGATATTGATGCAGCATGTGGACAGTTGCGTGCAAAAGAGTTAAAGAAGGAGGGGAAACAATGAAATATTATGGATTGACTAATATTGGTTTGTTAAGAGAAAGTAATCAAGATACTTTTTTCTCTACCTATAACAAAAATAATGAATTTATGGCAGTTGTTTGCGATGGTATTGGTGGTGGGAAAGCAGGTGATGTTGCTAGTCAAATTGCCGCTACTTTTATCGAAGAAGCCTTTTTAAACAAGCCAGTTTTCAATAGTGAAAGCGAGCATCGAGATTGGACTTTAGAAACGATTCGTCAGGCAAATGAAAAAATCTACCAAGATTCTTTAACATCACGCAAGAAACATGGAATGGGGACAACGTTAGTAGGGGTATTGATTGTTGAAGATGAAACCTATGTTTTTCATATGGGAGATAGTCGTATTTATGGCTTTTATGATGATATTATCTGTTTAACAGAGGATCATAATTTAGCTGCTGATTTGATTAAAAGTGGTGAATTAAGTGAAGAAGATGCACTTCGCCACCCTAAAGGAAAAGCATTAACAAATGCATTAGGAATTTGGAGTCAGTATCGTGTTGATATAAATAAGATTAAGAAAGGGCATCGCTATTTGCTATTATGTAGTGATGGTTTACATGGCTATGTAAGTGAAAGTGTTATTAAACAAGTAGTTGAAGATAACGTGTTAAGTGTGGAAGAAAAGGCACAAGCATTAGTGAGTGCTGCACTAAAAACAGGGGGATATGATAATATCACCGTCATTGTCATTGATAAGATAGGAGGAAATAATAATGAGTAATATGATTGCAGAACGCTATATGGTTGTGGCGACGTTAGGGGAAGGAGGTATGGCTGATGTCTATCTTGCGATGGACACCATTCTAAATAGAGAAGTAGCAGTAAAAGTATTGAGGGGAGAATTAAGCGAGGACCCTGTTGCTTTATTGCGTTTTTTAAGAGAAGCAAGTGCTGTTTCTAAATTGCATCACCCAAATGTCGTAGAAGTGTATGATGTAGGAGAATACGATCATAAAAATTATATCGTCATGGAATATATTCGTGGTAGAACATTAAAACAGATGATTTTGCAAAGAGGGGCATTACCTAAGGAGGAAGCCGTAGAAATTATGAAACAGCTTGTTTCTGCTGTGAATCATGCCCATGAAAATAATATTATCCATCGTGATATTAAACCACAAAATATTTTAATTAAAGATGATGGAACGGTTAAAATCACTGATTTTGGTATTGCTTTAGCACATGATGCAATTCAGTTAACACAAAGTGATGCAGTTTTAGGAAGTGCTCATTATATTGCCCCAGAAACAACAAAAGGGGAAGTGGCAACAATACAAACAGATATTTATGCATTAGGGATTGTTTTCTATGAATTATTAACAGGAACAGTACCATTTAAAGGGGATAATCCAATTCAGGTAGCGATGAAGCATCTACGAGAAGAAATCCCTTCGATTCGTGTTTTTAATCCAACACTACCACAAAGCATGGAAAATATCATTATTAAAGCAACGGCTAAAAATAGAATTAATCGTTATGCGAATGCAAAAGATATGTTATTTGATTTGGAGATGTGTTTACTACCAGAATTTGCGAATGTGGATCCTGTTGATTTAGAAGAAGATGATGAAAATTCAGGAACTGTTGTTTTAAATCGTGTCGCTGATTTGGAAGTAAACGATGATACGGTAGAAATGGAAGATGATGAAATAGAACGTATTAAGAAAAAAGCGACAAATAATAAAAAGAAAACACATTCACAAACTTCTAAAAACGCAAAAAACAAGAAAATAACAATGATCATTGCAGGGGCTGTGGTTGCCGTAGTTGCTATTTTTGCTGTGGTAGCAGCCACTACTGGTATGTTTGATCCTTCCAATAAAGAGGAAGAAATTGTGATGGTTAAAGTACCTAATTTAGAAGGAATGGACGAAGAAGAAGCAAGTAAAGCATTAGCAGAAGTGAATTTGAAGTTAAGTTCAAATGTAAAACAAGAAGTAACAGATAACATTGAAAAAGGTATTGTAATAAAACAATCTATTTCTAAAAATAAAAAAGTTAAAGAAGGAACGTCAATTGTTATTACAATTAGTGCTGGTAAATACTTTGTTGTAGATAACTATGTAGGTAAGACATTATCGGAAGTGAGAACTTTATTGAATGGGACAGGAATTGATATTGTTGTACAGGAACAAGAGAGCGAAGATAAGAGTCAAGATGGGGTTATTTTATCACAGGATTCTTTAGCGGCAGGCACTAAAGTAGAACCTAATGCAAGTAAGCAGATTACCTTTAGTGTTGGTAAGTACAAAGAGCCAGAAAAAGAAATGTTTACTTTAGATGATTATACAGGAAAAGATTATCAGTATGTAAGAGGCTTGTTAGAAGGAAAAGGTATTAGTGTGAAATTTATTCCTGTGAATAAAACATCTAGTGAACTAACAAGTTTAGGTGTAAAAGATGGTGCTATTCTTTCACAAGATTTAGCAGCTGGTAGTACCTTTGATTTAACACAAAGCAATACGATTACTTTTGAATATGCTGTTTTAAAAGAGAAGGTGGAAGACAGCGAATAATGAAGGGGCGTATTATTAAAATTATCTCTAATCAATATGAGGTGTTAAGTGAAGAGAATCAAAGAGTAAAATGCATCGCTATGGGGAAATTGCGTAAAGGGGTTTCCCCTGTTGTTGGCGATATTGTTGAATATGAACGTTTTGAGGACTTATATGGAATACAAAAAATATATCCACGCATTAATCAGCTAAAACGTCCTTTGATTGCCAATGTCGATCAAGCCATTGTTGTCATGTCAGCGAAAGATCCAGATTTTTCCTGTGCTTTATTAGATCGTTTACTTTTTTTGATTAGCTATGCTAATATCAAGCCTGTTATTTGTATTACAAAATTAGATTTAATAGACAAAGATGATGAAATCTATGACTATATAAGTGATTATAAACAAAGTGGATATGATGTTTATTTAAGTGGACATGATTTTGATACTAGTGATATTGAAATGATTTTAAATGGAAAAGTAAGTGTTTTAACAGGACAAAGTGGAGCAGGAAAATCATCTTTAATCAATCGTATTGATGAACGTTTTAAACTCCATACACAAAAAATATCAAAAGCACTAGGTAGAGGAAAACATACAACAAGACATTGTGAATTGTTTGCCATTAATCATGGTTGGTTAGGGGATACTCCAGGTTTTTCTTCTCTTGATTTTAGTGAAGTGGAAATCATCGCTTTAGCAGATAGTATTCTTGATTTTCAAAAGGTGAGGGGAAAGTGTAAGTTTAATAATTGTACGCATACAAACGAGCCTGCTTGTGCAGTAAAAAAAGGGGTAGAGGAAGGTATTATTTCTAAAATCCGTTATAAAAATTATTGTGAGGTAGCAGCACTGATTAAGCAAAATAAAAAGAAATATTAAGGAGAACAAAGTTATGAATGAATTAGTAATTGCACCATCTGTATTATCGTTGGATTTTGCCAACAGTAATGATGCACTAGATGCATTAAAACAAAGTGCAGCAAAATGGTTACATTTTGATGTTATGGATGGACATTTTGTGCCAAATATTACTTTTGGCTGTGATGTGTTAAGGGGATTTAAAAAACGTACGAATTTATTTATGGATGTACATTTAATGATTAGTGATCCACGAAAGTATGTACCTGAATTTATTGCGAATGGGGCAGATATGATTACTTTTCATTACGAAGCGATGCAAGATATAGAAGCATGCATTAACTTGTTAAAAGAAATTAAAGCGAAAGATGTTCAGTGTGGTCTAGTAATTAAACCAGCAACCCCAGTGGAAGTGTTGTTGCCAGCGTTAGCTTATGTAGATATGATTCTAATTATGTCAGTAGAGCCAGGTTTTGGTGGGCAATCTTTTCAATCTGCTAGTTTAGATAAAATTAAATATTTATTTACAAAGCGAGAAGAATTTAACTATACTTATCGTATTGAAATAGATGGAGGAATCAATGCAGAAACAGGTAAATTAGCTGTGAATGCAGGTTGTGATACATTGGTAGCTGGAAGTTATATTTTTAAAGGCAATATCGAGGAAAGGGTAAATTCACTATTATGTCTAAAGTAGTGCTAGTTGCAAATCGCACTATCAATTTAGTAAAAGAGGATCATGTAGATTATATTGGTGTTGACAAGGGGAGTTTATATTGTTTACAACATGGGATTACGATGCGTTGTGCAATTGGTGATTTTGATTCTATTAGTAAAGATGAATATGCAATGCTAAAAAAAGCGTGTACGCTTATTGAATTACCTGCTGAAAAAGATGAGGTTGATAGTGAGTACGCATTACATTATGCAAAACAATTAGGTTATGATGAAATTGAATTACAAGGAGTTATGGGTGGTAGACAGGATCATTTTTTAGCCATCTTTCAACTATTAAAAACAGGAAATATTGCTTTTGTCATGCGTGATGAATATAATATCATTTATCGTTTAGAGGCAGGAGAGCATTTAATAAGTAAGCAGATGCAGTATTTATCAATTTTTGCTTGTGAGAAGATAAGGATCACAATAACAAATGTTAAATACCCATTACATGAGCGTGTGATTGATGAAAGTGATGTATATTTGGTGTCTAATGAAATCATCAATGAGCAAGCAAAGATTAAAATCAGTGGTAGAGTAATTATTGTTCAAAGTAAATCATTAGAATAAGAACAGCATAATGTTGTTCTTTTATTATATTTGGTAAAAGTATAAAAAAAGATGTATCACTACATCTTTAATTATTAGATTGCTTTCTGAGCTTTTAATGTTTTTAAAGCACGAGCGGAAATACGGATTTTTTTAGGTTTACCATCCACCATTACTTTAACTGTTTGTAAGTTTACATTCCATTTACGTTTTGTAGCACGCAATGAGTGAGAACGTTTGTTCCCTGTTAATGGACCCTTACCAGATACTGCACAAACTCTTGACATACCGTAACCTCCTTTCGATTACTTATACATGTTTTTTACATGTTGCCTAGATATGATAGCATTTTAAAAGATAAAATGCAAGACAAAATCAAACATTTCTTTTCTTTTTTTGTTCTTTTTAGGTTGTTTTTATATTGTTTAAGATGATAAAAAATGAGAATTAAAGAGAATAAAATATAACTAGAATAGGCAAATGCATTTTTTTGTTTTTTTAGTGAAAAAACTATGGTATTATATATAAGTAAGAAAAAGGAGGCAGTTTCATGCAAGGAAAGCAGTTATATGCAAGTTTAGAAATCGCTGAAGATGAAATTCATTTGCTTGTAGGTGAATATTATATGTCTCGCTTTAACATTTTAAGATCTGATTGTATTAAAATCAATCAAGCAATTAATAATAAAAAGATTGAAAAGCCTCAGGTAGTAAATGCAACGATTACAAAATTACTCAACAATGCAGAAAAAGCATTGTCGTTAAAAATAAAAAAAGTTATTTTATGTATACCTAGTGTAGATGTTAAATGCGTAAAAAAAAGAGTCAATGTGGCAATTGAAGAGGGTAGTCGAAAAATTTTGATGTCCCATGTTAGAAATGGATTAGAAAAAGCAGTGAGTTATGAAAAAGATAGCGAATATGAATTTGTTAATGTTGGCTCTATTAAGTATATCGTAGGTGGAATTAGTTCAAGAACGATTCCATTAGATGAACGTTCTGATTTACTAACGATGGATATTGACATGTTATATGCAAATAAAGAAATTGTTTATTCTTATGTAATGTGTGTAGAAGCGTGTGGTGTTAGTGTATTAGATATTTGTTTAGATAGCTTTGCCATGGCTGAGGAAAGTGCAACATTAGAAAACTCAATGGATAAATATGTTGTCTTAGCTGACTTACAAAAAAATGATACTATTCTTTCATTATATTATAAAGGAAGGCTATTAGAGTGTGAGCGTCTTGGTAGAGGGTATCAAAGCTGGATTAATGAACTACATAGAAGACATCGTTTATCTGTAAGTGAAGCAGAAGCAATGTTGTTAGAAAACTGTTTTGAAGAAAAAGGTATTTATGATGATATTGTTTCGTATATTTGGATGGATCGTGATGAACAAAAGCAACTGACTAAAAAACAAATTTTTGAAACAGTCAGTGAACGTGTGGAATCATGGTTAAATGCGATTAATGAAATGTGTGAACCGATTAAAGATTATGGTAACAGTAAGTTTATTGTTAGTGGCAAAGGGGCAGATATTGTTGGCATTGGATCTGTTCTAAAAGCGTTGATCTTACCATCACAAGTATATGTTCCTAGTAATATCGGTGTAAGAGAAGGTAAATACAGTGCTTGTTTAGGTGCAATGTATTGTACGAAAAAATGGCAAGAAATTAAAAATATTAAAGATGTTAGTATTGAATACAACAATATGATTGCTCGTGAAGTGAAAAGAGAAGACGATGCAGGCTTTACTAAAAAGCTAAAAAATATTTTACAAGTTAAATAAGTTTGAAAGAGAGGAAAAACAATGGGTGTAGAAGATTTCAAAAAAGTCGTTACAATTAAAGTCTTTGGAGTAGGAGGCGGAGGTTGTAACGCTGTGAAT
>SAAR01000242.1 GCA_009916335.1 Erysipelotrichia bacterium
GGTCAGAGTTGCTGAATTGTGTAGTTTGAAACTTGACGATTACCTTAAAGGCGAATGCGACATTATCACAAAAGGACAAGTTAGCCGACATATCATCTTTAATGAAACTTGCAAAAAGTACGTTGACGAATATCTGCTTGTTCGTAAGGGGGATATTAACAATCTTTTTGTAAGCAATCAAGGAACACCGATGTGCGGCAGGTCTTTGAATAATACCTTGAAAGTTATTGCAAAAAGAGCAGGAATTAGCGAAGATATTTCAAATCATACTTTGAGACACAGTTTGATTTCAAATCTTTGTAATGACTATGGAATACAAGCGGCATCTCGCTTCATTTCTCACTCTAGCGTTCGCATTACTGAACGGTACTGCCACAATACTAACGCTGAAATTAGTAAAATGGCAAATAGCATTCAGTTTTAAATAAAAGGATATATATGGTGTTCTATAATTGAATTGATTGTAGAACACCATATAAAACGGAGGAAGACAAAATGAAAAAGAAAATTTGCATAGTATGCTTTGCATTTGTATGGATTGTATCATTGGTGTCTTTGGCACATATTATCAATGATATTACAAGCACAGATGGTGCAGAAGACTTAGGATATATTTCTGGAACAACAAGATTAAGTTATGTTCAAGTATATGATGCACCAGTAGCAAAATATGCAAGTATTCAAGAAGAAATTATTGAAGAGCCAGAGCCACAATATTATGAAGATACATATACAATTACCGCATATTGTTCTTGTTCAAAGTGTTGTGGTAGATGGAACTCAAACAGACCAAAAGATGAAAACGGAAAACCTATTGTATATGGTGCAAACAATGTCAACTTGATTTCAAATTATCATATTGCATCCCCTCTACCATTTGGAACGATTGTCGAAATCGATGGAAATACATATGAGTGTCAAGATAGAACATCATCTAAAATAGCACAAAGATACGGTGATAGGATTATTGACATTTATTTTGGCAATCACGATGAGGCGGTACAATGGGGAAAACAGGTAAAGACAGTTAAAATTTATTATTAAGGAATGATGTAATGAATGTAACACTATTGGCACACACACCAAATCCAGAGCAATTAGTAGCAACTGCGGCAAAGCTATGTTATAGCAATAAATCTATTGAAGAAATTTTCAATAGTAATGACAGTGAAAAAGCATCTGAATTTATTGAAAAGCTACTTAACATGGGGCATGACAGTCCGTTAGAGCATATCACTTTTACATTTGGAATTAGTGGTGTGTCGAGAGCCTGTTACGACAAAGAAACAGAAGTTCTAACAAGCGAAGGATGGAAATTATTCAAAGACATTAGGGAAAATGAAAAAGTAGCAACACTAAACACAGCCAATGGAAAAGTAGAATTTAATAAAATAAATGAAAAGATTGAATACCTATATACTGGTGAAATGCACAGATATAAAAGCCAAAATGTAGACTTGAATGTAACTGCAAACCATAATATGTTTTATAAAAAACAGGATAGCATATCCAAAAGAAACGATTATACAAATTTTTTAACACCATCACAAGATATTAGTTGTAATAAAATAGTATTGGACAAGACTTTTAATTATGATAACTCATCAATAGAAAAAACATTTAAAATTCCAGATTATACATATAAAAAGAAATTAAATAATGGTCAATTTAAAGAAAGAACCATTATAGGAGAAACAGTTGATAGAAAAGTATTTTATCAATTTTTAGCTTGGTATATCTCTGATGGAAGCATATATTATAACAAAAAAGAAAAAAAGTTTGTTATTAGTATTTCGCAAAGTCATACTAAAATTAATGACGAAAGAAAAACTATTGAGAGAATTTGCGAGTTATGTGTAAAATTAGGGTTCAAACCTAATTATGATGGGGCGTGTATTAGAATAACTAATAGACCTCTTGGAAATTATCTAAAAAATATTGGAAAGAGTTATAATAAATATATCCCCTTTGATATTTTTAAAGATTTCAATAAAGATTACGCAAGATTTTTCATAACTGAATATACCTATGCAGATGGGTGTATTGATAAAAATGGATGTGCTAAATTGTTTACATCTTCTAAATTGCTTGCAGACCAATTATATAATTTAACATATATTGCTGGATGGACTTGTAAATCTTATGAAAGGGATAAAGATAAAATCGGTGAAAACATAATTATAAAAGGCAAAGAATATAAAATAAATCGTTCAAGATTTGTTTTGAATTTATCTATGGGTAAAAGAAATTCTAACTCATATTTATACTTAAAAAAACATAGAACGGTTACATTTGTAAGAAATGAACCAGTTTATTGTGTAAATGTTAAAAATCATGTGATTTTTGTAAGAAGAAATGGTATGGCTGTATGGTGTGGAAATTGCCTTGCTCAACTAACACGACATAGAATTGCAAGCTATTCAGTTAAATCCCAACGATATACAAATGAATATGAACAAAAATATGTCATTCCCAAAGAAATCGAATTAGATTGCAATGCAAAAACAATGTATGATTCGATTATGTGTAAGATTTGGGATGCTTATGGTTGCATCGCAAGAGAATTGATTGGTAAATACACAAGTGATGGAATGTCATATAAAGATGCAGAAAAGAAAGCATTTGAAAATGCAAGATATGTATTGCCAAATGCTTGCGAAACACAATTAATTGTGACGATGAATGTCCGTAGTCTATTAAATTTCTTCTCTCTACGCTGTTGTAAAAGGGCGCAAGAAGAGATTAGAGAGTTAGCTACGAATATGCTTGTTTTATGTAAAGAGGTCGCACCTACTGTATTTTCAAAGGCAGGAGCATCATGTATGTATGGAAAGTGTAGCGAAGGCAGTATGTCATGTGGAGAGCCATATAATAAAGAGGTGAATTAATGAAGAAAAAAGACGAAGAAAAAATTAGATTAGAATTACAAACAAAATTTCGTGAAGTATCTATTGGGGCAGTCGCAAGTGGTTATCGTGCGGCTATGAAACAAGTAAGAGATATTATTGATAAAGGAGGAACAATCGAAGATATTTTAGAATTAGCAGATTGGGCTATTTCAAGTAGTGAAAAATCTGAAGAATTTGCAAAAAAGACTATTGACAACAATCTATAATAATGTTATTATAAAATACATAAACACTATAAAATTTTTTTAACGAATGAAAGGAAAGAAAAATATGAATGAAGTAAAAGCAACAAAAAACACGGGGATGCTTACAGGTTTTTTATCGGAGAAGAATCTTGAAATTGTGGATGATAAGTTTGAGCGTGATGGCAAAACAATTCAATGTAAGACTGTAAAAGGAGAAATTGTTGTATCAACGGATAATGGGGACTTTAAACTTCGTGTCTTTAGCCGTTCTAAAAAGGGCGATGGGGAAGACAATAAGATGTTTAAAGGTTTTGAAACCATTGCAAATACTTATATTTCAAAGGTTGATGTGGCAAAGGATTCATCACTAACAGCAGATATTATTTCTTGTAGTGTAAGAGTACAATGTAATGATTATGTTGCACAAGATGGCACGGTAAAATCTGGTGTTCAGATTGGTCTACAAAATGCAAATCGTGTAAATGGTGAAGTTGAACACTCTACTGATGTTGATATGGTAGGCATTATCAGAAGTATTAAGCCAGAAACGAATAAAGACGGAGAAGAAACTGGTAGACTTGTTGTAGAATTTGTAACCATCGGATATAATGGGAATGCAGAACCACTTACAGTTTATGTAGAAGAAGACCTTGCATCTGATTTTGAGGATATGTATGAAGCAGGACAGACTTGTGAACTTTATTGCTCTCTTGCTATGAAGCGAGTCGGTGGCGAAGATAATAAGGGCGAAGCAAAGTTTGGTCGAAAAGCAAAGGTTCGTTCTGGTTTTGATGTGCTTGAAATTCAAGTAGTAGGCGGTGAAGAGCCATATGATGAAGAAGATGTTGACGAGAACGGCAATTCAAAGGCTTATGACATGGATACTCTAAAGAAGCTAATGAGTGACCGCCAAATTATGCTTGAAGCACTACTAAATAATTCAAAGGAAGATAGTAAAAGCAAGAAGGGTTCATCTCCTAAAAAGTCTGGTTGTCTTGGCACAAAGAAACCACAAAAGGCTACTAACGAGTGTCCGTTCTAAGATAAGATTGGAATATGGGGATAGTTTTCTATCCCCATATTTAATATAAATAAAATATTGGAGGAATAAAAATAATGGCTAAACTTGACCTTCTTGAGTTAGAAAAAGAAGAAGTGGTAGGTTCATTAAAAGGATTAGTTGAAATTTGGTATTCAAGTAATAACTGTGGTAAGACTTATAACCTATCTAAAATGCCAAAACCTTTGATTATTGCTACTGAAGCAGGTGGCAGAGGTATTAACGCCCACAAGGTAAGAATCAATTCTTGGGGCGATTTTATGGATGTTGTTAAACAACTAACAAACCCTAAAACACTTGAAGAAATGCAAGAAAAGTTTGAAACTATCGGTATTGATACTCTTGAAAATATGGTTATGTATTCAGACACAGCAGTTGCACAATCATTTTCAGTAAGTACATTAAGTGAAATCACAGGAAAACAAAATGGGTATGTCATCTCGCGCACACAAATTGCTATGGCAATTCAAAAATTAACATCTGTTGGTTATCATGTAATTTTTATTTCACATGAAGAAGTAGTTGATGAAACAGATGAAATTACGGGCGAAGAATATAAATTTACTATTCCAAAGGGTAGTAGTAATGAAAAATCATCCGCACGATTTATCAGAGATATGGCAGATGTAGTTGTTTATCTTAAAG
>SAAR01000243.1 GCA_009916335.1 Erysipelotrichia bacterium
CACTAATAAAACAAGCAATCATTAAATCAAAAGTAAACTGTTTAAAAGTAAAACCATAGCGATCCAACAAATGATAGATTAACTTTACATCATACGCAAACTTACTAATATCACTATTTAAATAGTCTTGGATTCCTTTATCCATTAACATATCCTCTTTATACATATAATAGATATGTTTTTTCCCATGTAATAAAATACCAAATAAAGTAGTTTCATAGTATGCCTCATTATCATAATCTAAACTGACACACATATCTTCTTCTATCATCTCTGGGGTTAATTTCGTAATGATTTCTACAACTGCATCTTCTTTCTTTTCTACTTTTTTTACTTTCGATGCAAGTGAATGCATTTCATATTTTAAATAAAAAGCATTAAGCTGTTCATAATCAGGGGTAAACTTAAAATCATCTAAACTAAAAGGAAATGTACAATCGGTTTTAATCGTTGCCAATTGTTTTGACAAAATAGCTACTTCTTTATCATTTTCTAATTTTTCTTTTAGTTTTCCTTTAATCTTTTCAATGTTTTCATACACACCTTCGACACTTTGATAATCGCTTAATAGCTTTATCGCTGTTTTTTCCCCAACTCCTTTAACACCAGGAATATTATCAGAGGCATCACCACTTAATCCTTTAAAATCAATAATCTGCAAAGGGGTTAACTGCATCATCTCATAGAGTGCATTCGCATCTACCACTTGCATATCACTAATTCCTTTTTTCATTAATAAGACATCGGTTGTATCATCAATTAACTGTAATAAATCTTTATCACTCGACAAGATATGCACTTGATAATCAGGATAGCTTTTCGCTAATGAGCCTATAATATCATCTGCCTCAATTCCTTCTTCTTCATAACGATAAATGTGGTATGCATCAAGAAATTCTCGAGCCATTGGAAACTGTACTTTTAATTCCTCGTCCACTTCTTTTCTTGTCCCTTTATATTCTTTAAAGTGAACATGTCGAAATGTTGGTTTCCCTGTATCCCACGCAACTAAAACATGTTCAGGTTGTAATAATTGAATTGCTTTATTAATCATATTCGCAAAGCCAAACACAGCATTGGTTGGTACCCCATTGCTAGTAGACATAAAATTACCTCGATATGCTGTCGCATGATACGCTCTAAATAGCATCGAGTTGCCATCAATCAATAAAATATCTTTAGCCATTATACAAATTCCTCCATGCTATCTATTCTACCACATTTTCGTCAATTCTTTCTTGTACTTTGCTATTTTTATTAGATTGCAATTTTATTCTTACCTTTTTCACTGATCACTTTACCATTCACATGAATACTAATATATTTAATTTTTTCAAACTGTTTTAAATTTAACTTCAAATACATTAATATCTCCTCATTAATCTGATGTGCATCATTTAACACTTGCTTGTTTAAATAAAGATGCAACACCCCTTTTTTAAGTTCACTAGGCTTTTGCATCACTAGCTTATATTTGGCAAGAGGTTGCACTAAATGAGAAGAAACATTCACATTTTTAAACATTAAGGTAAGCACTTCATCATAATCATCACTTTTATTGATAGGAATACTTTGCATACACTGATAGGTTTTATCCTTGCACTTCATCACATAATACAACGTAATTTGTTCCCCTTCATGTAAATACAATTGATTACTTTGCAAATGATTAATACCAAACGCTCTACTTGTTATATGAATTGGCGTTTGTCTAATCGGCATCGCCTTTAAGATTTGCTCATTAAGTTTGATTTGAATACGCTCTACTTTTGCAAATTGTGTACATGAATAAATAAGTGCCTCTAACACTCTTACTTCTTTTTCTTGATCATAATCCAATTCACTAAAAGATAAACACATTACCCCATTTTCTATATTCACTTTATCTAATTGTGTATTTTCCTTCAATAGTGCTTCAAAATCATCACTTCCCTGTTTCATATAGTGAATTAACTCTACTACTTTATCCTCCACTTTTTTCGCAGAAGTAGAAGTAGGAATCATGACTAACTTATCTTCACACAACAAAAATGATTGCATACTTTCTACCTCATTTACAACTTCCTCTACTAATTCCTTTTGATTCAACTGGAATGTTGTAAAGCAAACACAGGCAATGATTATTAAAAGCAAATAGATATGTTTATTCATTGATTTCATATGACACCTCAATACAGTATATAAAAAAGGAAACTAAATTATGTACTTAGTTTCCAGTAAATATCGTATCAAAAATGTTATTTTCTTCCTTCAGTGCATCTACCCCGACATAACGTAAAGTAAAAGGTTGATACACTTTTCCTGTTTTACTTTCCTGTTCTTTAGGATAACGAACAATAAAGCCATACTTTTTCGCATTCTCTAATAACCATTTCGCTTGTGCACTTTCTGCCATCGCATCTTCTGCTATTTCGGAAACCGTAAAGACAACAGTATACCCTAATTGTTTTTCACTCTGTCCTGGAAAATCATCATACTTATGGAAATTATCTACTCCATATTTCAAAATTGCCTGTTCATATTGTGCAATCTGATTTTCATAGCTAACATAACCACTTGTTAAAATAAGTCCTCCACATGTTTTCTCATTGGTTGTTGCGATATCGTTACATAAATTTTTAATCGGTTCAAACAGTTCACTTTTCACTTCGACATATTCATTCCCTAAAATAGATGCAGTAGGAACAATCGAATTATCCATCATCACTAAATTATTAGGAACATATTTATAAATCGTTTCATTTCGTTCTATTTTTGTATCAAGATCACTAGGATTACTCAACAAGCTTGCATCTTTAATATATGTATATTTTCCATCATAGAAATCACTTAGTGTTTGATAATCGTAATTGGTAATCAAATCTTCTAAATCCGTAAATTTCATCTGTTCCTTATATGTATTTACAAAATAAACAATGCTTTGTAAATCAATAGGACGAATCATACGACACACTTCGTAATACAAAGTGTTTTTAACACTAAAACCATCTAAAAGAATAAAGTCCATAAACTGTTCTGGCTTGATTTTTTGCTGGATTATATAATTAATATCATCATCACTTAAATGTGATTCAATCACTTCTCTTTGTTCGTTGTCAATCTTATATTGGTATCTTGCTAAACGATCATAACTGACACTCATCATATAAATACAAGTCATCGAAAAAAATGTTAAAATAGCAATAAGGATCACTCTTTTACTTTTCATCTGCTCACCTCTGTCTTTTAGTATTATAGCAAAAACCCTGTTAGAATTAAAGATTGATTATTTATTATCCACCATTTCTATGGTAAAATAGCACAGTAAAGGGTGAAAACATGAAACATAAACTATTAAAAATATTATCCATCTTATTTATCCTTGTCTGTATCATCGCAGGTTGTTTATTTTATGCAATCTATATTTCACCAGATAAATTAACAACAAAATATGATACATTAATTTCCTCAAAGATTCCTAAGACGATGGACGATGTAAATATCGGTTATTTCTCTGATGTATATTATATGAGCTTTATGAAGGATGAGCGATTAGATAAAATGATTGAAGTGATCAACAGCACAGATATAGATATTTTATTATTTGGTGGTGATTTATTTGCCAATGCACAAAGCCCTAATATCAACGCTGAAACGATTCAAAACATCACTACTAAATTAGCTTCTTTAAAGGCACCACTAGGGAAATTTTATGTATTAGGAGAACAGGATAACATGACTCCTGATACAAGAACACTGGTATCTAATATTTTATATAATGCTGGTTTTGAAGATATGAATAATCGCAATATTAGAGTACATAATGGTACAAATGAATCCATCACCTTAATCGGTTTAGAAAATTCAATCAATGGCAATGTGGATATACAAAGTGCCTTTAATGGTGTTGCAAGCGAATCCTATCGTTTATTATTTACCCATACACCAGATAACGCAGGACTCATTGAAAGCAATAGCATTGACTTTGGTATTGCTGGACACTCGTTAGGTGGACAAATTTACATTCCTATCTTTGGTACACTAAAAAAGATCGATGGTGCTGTAAGCTATATGCATGGCAACTATAAGATTAACGATTTCAACTTCGTTGTTTCCAATGGTTTAGGCACAATTGATGTCGATATGCGTTTATTTTGTCCCCCACAATTCAATGTTTTACAGCTAAGAAAAAAATAGTCGTTTATTTCGACTATTTTCTTTTTAAATAATTTTCGTTGTCCACTGTTCTAAATCCCACACCTCATCAACAATTTCATGATAAAATTCATATTCATGAGATACCATTAACACCGTTCCTTTAAATGCCTTTAACGCTCTTTTCAATTCTTCTTTTGCGTCAACATCTAAATGGTTAGTCGGCTCATCTAGCACTAAAACGTTACATTCACGATTCATAATCTTACATAAACGTACCTTTGCTTGTTCTCCTCCTGATAACACACACATTGCAGATTCAATATGATCGGTCGTTAAACCACACTTGGCTAAAGCAGAACGTACCTCCCCATTATTTAATCCTGGATATTCATGCCAAAACTCATCTAATGCACTCATACTTGAAGAAGCAACTTCCTGTTCAAAAAAACCAATCTCGACAAATGGATCCACCTCTATACTACCTGATAAAGATGGAATCAGGGATAACAATGTTTTTAATAGCGTTGTTTTCCCTAACCCATTCACTCCTTTAATTGCCACTTTTTGATTTCTTTCTAACAACAAATTTAATGGTTTGCATAAAGGTTCATCATACCCAATTATTAAATCCTTTGTTTCAAAAATCACACGTCCTGGTG